>JAZRRY010000057.1:0-2243 GCA_045651145.1 Candidatus Nanosyncoccus sp. | reverse complement strand
TCTAGTTATTCCCTAGCAGCTTTTATGTTCGGATATTCTTCAGCTAGTACTCTAATACAGCCAGCAATCGGGATTGCAATGATGGCGCCAAGAAGACCAAACATATACATACCAATCACGATAGCACAAAGAATTACCACTGCGCGAAGCTTCAATGCGTCTCCTTGAATCTTTGGCGCGATGATGTTATTTTCGATTTGGGCGTAGGCAATGTAAATCACCGCGAAGATTAAGGCAGCCCAAAGATTAGACGAAATCAATATTATTGTAACAATAGTACCACCAATAAATTGACCGAACATTGGGATTAAATAGAACATTGCCGTAATAAGTCCCATCGGTACAGCAAGGTTTGGTGAAAAATGGAGAATCATCGATAGCGTAAATACAATAATCATCGTTGCACAACCATCAAGAAGCGCTACAATTACTTGACGCGAAACGTAAGTCGACACCACATTCGCCATTTTAGCGACAGTACGCCTTGCGACTTTCGTCATTTTAGTATTATCGTTAGTTCGTCCAAGAGTTTTCCAGAATGAGTCTACCATACCCGGCCCTTCCAGCAAGAATAACAAAGTCAAAACAAGAATTAGTGCGATCTTCATTACTACATCAGCAATACTACTTACGCTCGAAAATAGATTATTGCCAATAATACCAAGGAGATTATTTGAAAGATCAGTAAGTCCGCTCTCAATTTGAGCATGCAAATCTGGAATACCGATAGATTTCCCAAATTCATTTACACCATCCCAACCACCAAAGGTTTTTTCGAATGTTTCAGGGAAGTTTTGGATAAATTTGGAAGTTTCATTTACAACCACTGGTCCTACGATGGCAATAATTCCACCAACAACTACAACGACAATTAAATATGCAAATACCGCCGAAACTGTTTGATGTTTATCATTTTTACCAAATAGTTTTGTAAAAAAACCATTAACTTTGTTAACTAATGGTCTCAGAGCAAGCGCTAGAAAAATTGATAAACCAATTATCACTAAACCATTTAAAGCCTTAAAAATAATAAACAGCGCGACAATGATAATCAGTGGCACAGTCCAAAACTTAATAAATGTTTTTAAATCTGTTTCGACTTGTTTAGTCATTTAACCTCCTTATGCCTTTATTATATCACTACTCCCGGGTCTTATCAAGCGACATAAATCGGAGAAGCTCAGGGTGGAAGTAGAGTTCAATTGTGCCAATAGCCCCATGACGATGTTTTCGAATCAGAAGTTCCGTAATGTGGGTATCTTCTTCTTCTGGTTTTTTGTAATAATCTTTACGATGCAAAAACATCACGAGATCGGCATCCTGCTCAATAGAGCCAGATTCCCTTAGATCCGACAGAACTGGTCGCGGATCGTCTCGGCCAGTCACGCCACGCGAAAGCTGAGCCAAGGCTACTACCGGGATACCCAACTCACGCGCTAATATTTTCAAGCCACGCGAGATTTCCGACACTTCCTGCACACGGTTACCAGCGTATCTATCTGAACCACTAATTAACTGCAAATAATCAACAATCACGATACCGATATCATGATCATGCATTGCGCGACGGGCTTTATTACGAAGCTCCATAATCGTCATTGAACTTGTATCGTCAATAAAGATAGGGATTTCATCCATTTCGCTTAAAGCATCGCCAATTTTTTGAAATTCTTCATCAGATATATTGCCAGTTCGCATTTTCCAGTTGTCAACCCCTGAAACGTCCGAAATCATCCGGTCTACTATTTCATTGGCCGCCATTTCCATAGAAAAGAACAACACTCCTTTTTTGTTAATGCTGGCGATATTATAGGCTATATTTTGTGCAAAAGTAGTTTTACCCATGGCCGGACGTGCACCTACGATAATTAGATCGCCTTTTTGAAAACCAGCTGTTTTTTTATCGAGATCCCGAAAGCCTGTTTTAAGTCCGCGAAGAGCTCCTTTGTTTTTTTGGAGTTCTTCAATCCTATCAAATGCGTCAGCGAGCAAATCCGCCATAGCAACGTAGTCGCTTTTAACAATTTTGTCAGAAACTTCAAATAAATCAGCTTCAGCCGCACCAATTAAACCGTCAACATCAGCATCGTCTTCCAAAGCTTTATTTGCAATTTGATTCCCTGCATTAATTAAGCGACGTCTCACCGAGGCCTTTTCGATAATGTCGGCATAAGCCTTCGCATGCGAAGCCGCTGGAACAAATTCCGAGATTTCAGTAAGATAAGGTGCTCCGCCAATTTCTT
>JAZRRY010000056.1:0-1714 GCA_045651145.1 Candidatus Nanosyncoccus sp. | reverse complement strand
TTCCGCGCTTGTCACTATTTCGGTTTATCATGCGTGTTGCGGATACGCGCTTGATATTCTGTTTTGCGTAGGCATCGTCAAAGAAGTTATCGTCTTCATTGGTATTTTTTGGATCGGAATTACTTGCGACTATCTTGGCGCCTTTTTTATCTAGCTCTTGAACGAATTTCGCAAGCTCTAATTGGTTCTTATCGTCAAACATGCCCTCTGTATAGGATGTGAAGTTGGCGGTCGGTGTTAGTGGACGATATGGTGGATCAAAGTAGACAAACGTTTTATCGTCTATAAAATCACCGGATTCCTTATAATCGCCACATACTATCTTTACGTTCTGTAGTTTCTTAGATACTGCCTTTAAATTATGCTCGTTGCAGATAAGCGGATTTTTGTATGCGCCCATTGGTACGTTATATTCGCCTTTGCGATTTACGCGGTATAGCCCGTTAAAGCAAGTCTTATTAAGGAATATCATCAGGGCGGCTAGCTCGACTCCATTTTCCTTTTTGTTCTTAAGCTCGTTGAATCGCGCACGTTTGGCGAGATAGGCTTCTTTGCGCCCATCATTATCTAATGCTAGGTAATCGCTCTCAAATCGCCTTAAAACGTCTAGTAGTGCGTCGATATCGTCTCGGATTATCGTATATGTATTTATTAGTTCTGCGTTGATATCACTAATATAAACTTCTTGAAGTTCGTACTTATTTAAGATGTCGAATAGAACTGCGCCGCCACCAACAAACGGTTCTGGGTATTTTGTAATAGTAGTATCTTTGGTAAAAGGGTAGTATTGCTCGATTTCTTTGAGCAATTGTCCTTTACCGCCGGCCCATTTTAGAAATGGCTTTGCTTCGTTATTAATTAAGGATGCGGCTTTTGTTCGTGCGTCCATTGGCTTTACGGCATCGCATGGAATTACCCATGAATTTCCGACGAACATAGCACCGATAATGCGCCCCTCAGAGCATAAAGTAGCTACTCTTCGTTGAGAGATATCCCATTTTGTAGCAGTTTCTTTTGCTGAAATATAATTCATTTTACCTCACTTGTTCCACTTACTATTATATTCCAAATCTAGAATAATACTAGATCTGAAAATGCTTATCTTAAAACATTTTTCACTGTCTCGTGTCAATAAAAAATCCCACCCCTATTTTCTGCACAATAACTTTCAAAACCCGATTGTGATCAAGTGGGTACCATCTATTGACTAATTACCAAAATGTTTTATTAGAATCGTCGCCGTAATGCATGATGTCTTCTGGCTCCGCCCAAAGTGAGAGTTTATGGACTTTCCATTTACCAATGAAGAACATTTGGACAATCGCGTCATTCACATCTCGGTTATTCAGTGCGCGTGGAATGTACGCAAGCGAGAAATGATACCAACTGTCGTCTTCGCTGTCTAACCGCGCAAAAACGCGCTTTCCGCGGCCTAAAAGACGCACGTCAAAGCGCTGTGCTAGTGTTTCTAGGGAATAAGTCTTTAATTCATGGATCGCGTCACGAACGGGCGATTCCATTAGCTCCATACGTTCGAACTTGTCGTAATCGCGCGAGTTGAACTTGCCGTTATGCTCGAGCATGAAGCTTTCAAGCTCACGAGCGGTTACTGGTATTGGTTCGCCGGGTTTAGTTTTCTTGAATGGGTGGCGTTTTGCCATAATAACCTCGTTTCTTTGAGGTTGCACCTTATAGGTGGTGTATTAACCAAGAC
>JAZRRY010000055.1:0-4062 GCA_045651145.1 Candidatus Nanosyncoccus sp. | reverse complement strand
CGGGCCGGCTGGACCCGCGCCCGAGTGCAACAGTCTACCTGCTTCGTCTACATCGACGTCGTAATAATCTGGCAGCGTAGTCATATCTTTGGGGTCTTGCCCAGAAGCAATAGACATCAAAAGATCCATATCATCTGGAGTTTTCGTAAAGAAACCAATACAATCGGTAGATGATGCCATAGCCACTACACCATATCTAGAAATACAGCCATAAGTAGGCTTTAGTCCATAAACACCATTAAAGGATGCTGGCTGACGAATTGATCCACCGGTATCTGTACCAGTAGCGAATTCTACGATATCAAGCGCCACGGCTACTGCGGAGCCACCAGACGAACCGCCAGCTACCCGTTCACGATCAAAAGCGTTTAGCGTTGGTCCAAAATAAGAGTTTTCTGTAGAAGACCCATGCGCAAAAGCGTCCATATTGGTGCGTCCAATCATAATAGCGCCTTCGGCTTCTAACTTCGCTACGGCCGTAGCGGTGACAGGCGAAGTAAAGTCTTGCAATATGTGCGCCGATGCGGTAGTCTCGCCCTCGGGACTCAGGAAATTATCTTTCAAAGCATACGGCACGCCAGCTAACTTCCCTACTTTTTCGCCTTTTGCTATTTTTGCGTCAATCTCACGAGCTTTTTTAATCGCACCCTCTTCATTCAAATAAGTAAATATATTATAATCAGCAAAATGCTTAGCTTTAGTTAAAGCGTCCTTAACCAATCTTTCGGCGGTGACTTTTTTATTCGCTATTTTCATTACAACACCTTTGGTACTTTAATTTGATGATCTTGATCTTCTTTACTTAGTTTCAGTAGCATTTCTCGTTCGGCTTCTTGAGATACTATTTCATCTTCGCGCCAAACATTATCCATTTCAAAAACTTGATAAGTAGGCTCAACTTGATCAGTGCTTAGCTCATCTAGTTGTGAGATATACTTAATAATTCCCCTTAGGTCATTACCTAGGTCGTCAATCTCCGCATCGGAAAGAGAAAATTCCGACAATTCGGCTAAATGCAAAATATCCTCGCGTTTTATATCCATACACTAAATTATAACATTTATTTTACGTTTCTAAAGAGGATTTTTTTGATGTATCCAAGGATTGGGCCAGCTTCTTTTAGGTTTAAGAAGTAGCTTGCGAGTATGTAGGCTAATATTGAGGTTGATGCTATCAATAAGAATTTAGGCACCGTGATTACGAGCGAATTATCGGTAGCCATAAGTGGCACGAATTTCGTCATCGAAAATGCCACACATCCCGAAATCACCGCCGCAAAAAGCATTCTAATGAATGCTCGCCAGAAAGACGCATCTAGCAGCTCTCCTTTAGAGCGACGTTGTAGGATGTAAAGCAAAATGACAATTTCTAGAAGTGCCCCAATCGATTGCGCCCAGCCCAGTTCATCTACGCCCCACCCTAAAGAGTAAAACCATATTGACGATATAATCGTAAAACCTACTGCAATGATTGACACTAAGAATGGAGTTCTCGTGTCTTGATAAGCATAAAATCCGCGCGATGCGATATGAAAAATTGACCTTGCAAAAATCGCGACACATAGAGTACCCAGGATCGACGCAATTGTACCATTGCTATCATTATTACCAATATTGGAAATAAAGCTTGTGATATAGCCTCGTCCAAAGTAAGAAATTACCGCCACCGGTAAAGAAATCCAGATAATAGTACGCAGGGCAATCCGAAAAGTATCATAAAACTTGTTTTGATCGCCGCTACCAAGTTGCTCAGTCAACTTTGGGAAAAAAGCGGTAGAAATAGCGACGCCAATCAAATTAATAGGCATCTGGTGTAACGAAGATGCCTGATTAAAAGAACGTACTGCCCCCGCGCCCATGCGAGAGGAAAGGTTAGTGTTAATTATGCCATTCACGTAATCAATTCCCTGATCTAGTGAGCGGGCTGGTAATAGTCTTAGAATTGAACGAAAACCCTGATTGCGCCATTTGATTTTAAAATCATAATCCATCCCTAGCCCGAAGAGTCCGATCAGTGCCACGATGAGCTGCATTACTGCGCCTAAAATCACGCCCAGTGCAACACCCATAATGCCACCTTCAAATATCTGTATACCAAAAATATTTATTCCGTTCGTGAACCAAGTGATACCGATAATAATTCCTACATTATATATGGCGGGTGCAAAAGAATAGAAAATAAAGCGCCCTACTGCTTGCTGGATCGATGTTAGTACTGTAGCTATTGAGAACAAAAATGGATTGATTGCGATTACGCGAGTCATATTGATAGCTAGAATCATGCCAGATTCATCGAGTCCTGGGCTCACGATATAACGGATTAAGGGATCAGCAAAAATCATGATTAGTACACTAGTAATTAAAGTTACAATTGCAAATAGATTCAAAAGGCTAGCCGAAAGTTCCCAGGCGGATTTTTTGTTACCGGTAACTAGACGTTGATTAAAGACTGGAATAAATGAAACTGCTAGTGCGCCCGAGGTCAGAATAAAAAACATAAAATCTGGAATAGTAAACGCTGCGGTGTAGGCATCAATTCCGGTAGGATATGTACCTAGATAATAAGAATTCAAAAGACGATCGCGAAAAAGCCCTAGAAGCGCCGAAACCATAGTAGAACTTGCCAGCACAATTGCCGCCGACTTGATCGATAATTTCATATTAGCCAGCGCCACTACGGATCGAAACTTGAATTTTCGCATATATTAATAATAGCACATAATCATACTTAGGTACCAAGTACTTTTTTAGAGTCTTATTAATGCAATAAAAAACTTTACCTTTTTTATTTTATTTAGTGTATAATGTATTCATGGCAAAAAAGTTATCGGGGACGATTTTGCCGTCTAAATCTTCTAGAACGAAGAGGACGAAAAAATCTTCCAAAAAAACTGCGAGAAAAAATTTAAATTTGTATTCTAGTTTGGTTTACAACCATCGAGAACGCAAAGAGGCGAGCTCCAGGCGCCGGGCTGAGGATTTGGCCAAACTACCTAAGGAGCCAGTCAAGCGCTTCTTCGCTAGATTACACCCTAAACGTGTATTTAAATGGTGGTTTTCATGGCGTGGCCAAAAAGCCATTCTTAAATTCATAGCAGCTTCTATACTTATTATAATTATCTTTATTGGCGGACTTTTCCTTTATTATAAAAAAGATCTTGACGAAATCCGCCTTGACGAAATGACGATTTCGGAAACGGTTAATACTTACCTAGATCGTAACGGTGTAGTACTTTGGAAGGATACTGGTACTGAGGATTACCGTTTGGTAGTTAATGATGATGAAATATCTGAATATATGCGCCAAGCCACTATCGCGATTGAGGATAAGAATTTCTACAATCATATTGGTGTCGACTTTAGTGCATTGATTCGCGCCACGCTCGCTACCGTGACTGGGCGAGGAGTACAGGGCGGTTCAACCTTGACTCAGCAGCTAATCAAGCAGGTTTATTTCTCCGATGAAGCAGCCAGCGAAAACCGTGGCGGTCTGACGCGTAAAATCAAGGAGCTTATCCTCTCGATTGAACTAGAAAAAATGTACAATAAAGACCAAATCCTTACAATGTATCTCAATCAATCCCCATACGGTGGTCGTCGTAACGGTGTAGAGTCAGCGGCACAAACTTATTTTGGCAAATCCGCTAAAGATCTTACCTTGGCAGAATCAGCTTTGCTAGCAGCTATCCCTAATAATCCCGCAGTACTTAATCCGTACAATACATATGGCAACGAAATGTTAATCGAGCGCCAACATAAGGTCCTTGAGTCAATGGTTCAAATGGGGTATATTACCGAAGAAGAAGCCAACGAAGCAAAAGAAGTTGCAATTCTCGAAAGCATTAAGCCAGAGTCTAACCAATATGCCGATATGTTGGCCCCACATTTTGTGCTTGAGGTCCGCTCCCAATTGGAAGAAAAATACGGCATTCAGACTTGGCGCGCTGGCGCCTGGACTACCAACACGACTCTTGATTACCGCGCCCAGCAGACGGCAGAAGACGGTATTGAAGTAGGTCGCAGCCATGCCTATAAGAACAGTAGTGACAATCTCGCTCTAGTT
>JAZRRY010000054.1:0-8276 GCA_045651145.1 Candidatus Nanosyncoccus sp. | reverse complement strand
GTAGTCAGAAGAACTGGGTTATTGATAATGGAGCTACCAAAAATAAAGCAGACTATCGCCACGAGCAAAAAACCAATTTGGCCCGTAATCATGCCAAAGATAGGGATCGAAGTAGCATTTCCATGGCTTAGGCCGCTATTTTTGCGCATATAATATATTTGGAATGGCTGTCCGCCCACAGCAGCAGGGGTGATATTGTCGTAGTATTTTCCAAGTAGCACGGTGCGACTAGCTACTTTTCGAACTAACTTAGCGTTGTAGCTCTTACTTCCATGAAACATCTCCTTGATCATGATGACATATTTATGTATTTCGGTACAAATAGCAATAATAAAACAAATCGCAGCGGGCAATATTAGCCACCAATTAATTGAAACTTCAGATAAATCCTTAGCTTCTTTTGAGTTACCAAACTCCGCTACGGCCGTGGCTGCAATTACACCAATATTAAGTAAGATGAACAAGAAAATTAATATAGGTTTTCGTTTATTTTTGCTGAGCCGAAATCCAGTTTCACTGGACGCATCTTTTTCTTCTGACATTCTAGTTTCTAGCAGCTTTTAAGTTCGGATATTCATCGACCAAAACTCTAATACATCCAGCAATCGGAATCGATACGATAGCACCTAATAGACCAAACATGTACATACCAATCGTAGCAGCACAAAGAATAACTACTGGAGTTAGATGCAAAGCATCACCCTGGATCTTAGGAGAAATAACGTTGTTTTCAATCTGAGCGTATAGTACGTAAATTATTACAAAAGTTAACGCCGCGATCGGGCTAGAAAAGAACAAGATGATAGTTACCAATGTACCACCAATGAATTGACCAAACATTGGAATTAGGTAAAAAATCATTGTAGTCATTCCCATCGGTACAGCTAGAGACGAGGAAAAACCAAAGATTAGCGACAATATAAATACCATCAACATTGAAGCGAGACCATCTAGCATAGCTACCAGTACCTGGCGCGAGAAATAAATCGATACCACATTAGCCATTTCTTGAGCAATACGTCTAATAACTACGGCCACCTTGTTGCTCTTATCTTTTGCACCAAGTTTATTCCATAACGATTCCATCATGCCAGGGCCATCTAATAGGAAGAGCAAGGTTAAAACTAATGTAAGTACAACTTTCATAACGATGCCAGCTATACCACTGACGCTAGAAATAAAGTTATTCCCTAGTACTCCGAGCAGATCGTTCGAAAAATGATGGAGCGTACTATTAATCTCATTCTGTAGATTATCAATACCTATGTTTTTGCCAAAATTATTCACACCTTCCCATCCGCCAAAGGTGGTCTCAAACGTTTCTGGGAAATTTTGGATAAATTTAGTAGTCTCATTGACGACCACTGGCCCCACGATTGCTAGAATTATGCCAATTACTAGTATCACGATCAAGTAAGCAAAAAAAGCTGACAGGGTTTGATGTTTTTTATCTTCGCCGAATATCTTTACGAAGAAATTATTAACCTTGCGCACTAGAGGCTTTAATGCTAGGGCAAGTAGAATAGAAATTCCAACAATCACTAGGCCCTCAATAGCACTACCTACGAATAGATATAACAAATAGGCGATACCCGGTATTGACCAGAATTTAACAAAAGTCCAAGTATCATTTTTAAACTCTTTTGGCATAAACCTCCTTTATATTTCTATTATAACATAAAACATAACAAAAATGATATAATAATCTTATGAGAGTTTTGATGCATACTTGTTGTGCGCCATGTAGTGTTTATTGTATTGACTCATTACGCGCTGAAAATATCGAGCCAACCCTTTTTTGGTACAATCCAAATATCCACCCATACATAGAATATAAAACGCGTCGCGACTGTTTAAGAGAGTACGCTAAAAAAGTTAAAGCGGAGCTAATTCTAAAAGAAGAATATGGGCTAGATGATTTTTGCCGAAACGTTTCTAGCGATATTAAAAACCGCTGTATAAACTATTGCTACCCTAAGCGCCTTTCTGAGACTGTGCGTTATGCCGCTGAAAACGGATATGATGCGTTTACTACTACTTTACTAGTATCTCCGTATCAAAAACACGATGAGCTAAAAAAAGCTTGCGAAAAACTAGCTCAAGAGTCTGGTATAGAATTTCTGTATCGTGATTTTAGGACTGGATTCCGTGAGGGGCAACAAAAAGCTCGCGAACAAGGGCTTTACATGCAAAAGTATTGCGGCTGTATCTTTTCCGAGGAAGAACGCTACCAAAAACAAATTCAAAAAGACAAGAACTTGCTAGCTGACAATACTTAATTGATAAAAATATGTTATAATATGTAAATATGTTAGTTTCTGATTATAATTATGATTTACCAGAAGAGCGAATAGCTAAATTTCCGCCCAAAGAACGCGGTAGTACCAGGCTCCTCGTCCTAGACCGAAGAACTGGCAAAATCACTGATTCGTATTATCACGATTTAGCTGACTTTTTAAACCCTGGCGATGTTTTGATTCTAAATGATACTCGCGTAATGAAATCGAGGCTCTTTTGTGAGCTTCCAGATGGTCGTAAGCGCGAATTAGTAGTATTAGAAAAGCACGGTGACGAACCTCAGCGCGTCATGTACCGCGGTAAATTACATGAGGAGGATAAGCTTTTTGTCAGGCATGAAGCGTTTAATGGTGGTGTTTTCGAGGGGATTCGGAGTTACGACGAGGACGAGCGCACCGACCCCGTGACGACGGGCGTCGGTGACGCGGCCCGAGAAAACATCCTCATCAAACGCATACTTGGTAATGGCATAGCTGAAGTTGAATCCGATACTCCGCTTGCTGATTTAGCCGAACAATATGGCACTGTCCCCTTGCCACCTTATCTTCATCGTGATGCTACCGAGTCAGACAAAAAACGTTACCAAACTGTATGGGCCAAAAACATGGGTTCCGCAGCCGCCCCAACCGCAAGCCTTAATATGACTGACGAATTACTCGAGAAGCTACGAAAAAAAGGCGTGATTATAAAGTATCTAACTTTGCACGTCGGACTTGGCACTTTTCTCCCCATGCGCACGGATAATGTCGAAGATCATCATATGCATTCCGAATGGTTCCACATCCCAGATGATACGATTAAGACGATTAGGAACAAAAAAGCTTCCAGTCGCATAATCGCTCTTGGTACCACGGTAGCTCGGACTCTGGAATATTACGCGCGGACTGGCAAAACCGAAGGTGAAGATGATATCTTTATCTATCCAGGCTTTGAGTTCAAGATCGTGGACGCGCTTTTAACTAATTTTCATGCCCCAAAATCTACCGTCTTGATGCTTGCTTCCGCTTTTGCTGGATGGGATCATTTAAAAAATGCCTACAGTCACGCAGTTGGGAAAAAGTACAACTTCTTAAGCTATGGAGACTCAATGTTTATATGTTAGAAAATGGCAAATCGGATGCTATGTGTCCTAAGGGACATAAAGACTTGGCCAAGGCGGCCCGGAGCGTGCCCGCGAGACACGTAGTGTCTGATTTGCCATTCTTTACTATAGAAAAATCATTCGGCCTAGCGCGAGTAGGTATAATCCATACTCCACATGGTGACATCAAGACGCCCGCCTTCGTGGGTGCCGCGACGCGTGCCACGGTCAAGGCCTTGACAATGCAAAACATGCGGGACCTTGGCTCGCAGGCAATACTTGCTAACACTTATCACTTAATACTTCGCCCTGGCGCAGATTTGGTAGAAGAAGCTGGTGGACTTGCTGAGTTTAGCTCTTGGCATGCCCCGACTTTTACCGATTCTGGCGGATTCCAAATCTTCTCTTTACCAAATGTCAAAATCACAGAAAATGGGGTAAAATATAAATCCCATATCGATGGTGCGAACATTGAAATGACACCAGAATCAAGTATGCGGGATCAATGGAAAATCGGCGCCGATATTCATATGGCATTCGATCATCTAGCTAAATCTGATAGTTATGAAGACATGAGGGAAGCGATGGGCCGCACTCACCGCTGGCTCGACCGCTGCGTGAATGAGCATGAGAAGTTGAGTCACGATATGAATGGTCTAAATGCATTTTTCGAGGACCATAAGCCTGGCCGAACGGCCTCGAGTGTGTCCAAAAAAGTAGAATCCGACCGCCAGCAATATTTGTACGCAGTAGTTCAGGGCGGTACATTTAGCGACCTCCGTGCCGAATCCGCACGCTACTGCGCTTCTAAGCCCGTCGATGGCTTTGGCATTGGTGGAGTGTTTACGGCGGAAGGTATGGACGAAATGCTAAAAACAGTAAATAGTATCCTTCCCGAGAATAAACCTCGTCACCTTCTAGGTATGGGTCAAGAACCAATCGATCTATTCGTGGGCGCCGAGTATGGTTGTGATACTTTTGATTGTGTAGGGCCTACCCGAATGGCCAGAAATGGCTCACTCTATACCTTGGATGGCCGGATTAATATTAAGAATGCTAAGTTTAAACACGATTTTACTCCACTTATGCAAGATTGTCGTTGTGAATGTTGTAAAAATTACACGCGAGCTTACCTCCATCATTTATTTAAAACTGACGAGATTACTGCCAAAATTCTCGCCAGTATACATAATGAATATTTCATCGTTCATACTGTTGACCGTATTCGTGAGTCACTACTTAAAGGCACTTTTCAAGATTATAAAAACGATTTTCTGTCTCGTTACTACCATTCTAAAAAGGCCTGAGACTATATGTCTAAGAAATAAGTCTACTACTCGTTGTTAGGTTCTATTATGCGATGGCTACGTAGCTTAGCAAATTCTGCCGTGCGTCGAATCGCCTGAGCATGGCCAGAAAGCGCTGCGTATGGCGCAAACTGTGCCGCGCGCATTTTTCTAGGCATCCGTGGGTGATTTTTCGGTTCATAATGTGGATGATTAATGATCTTTTCGTACTCTACTCTTCTAGAATTACTCATCGTTTGTGTCCTCCAATCTGAGCGTTACGTTCCCGACCAGTAGCACCCTCTTCAAAATTAATACCCTTTAAGATTGCATTTTTACCGTAACGTCGTTTGATGGCGAGAATCGCTTCTTCGGCCCGCCTTTCTTTTTTTAATTCAGACTCATCTTGTACCGTATCAAATAGCCCTAATTGCCTTAATTCTTTTTTTAAATCCTCTTCTCGCTTTGCGTGATTTACGTCTATCATGATTCTACGGATCTTTAACTTAGGGTCCACTTTTTCATCAAAGATTTTCGCAACCGCCTCTGAGATTAAGCGCGAAGACGCGCTCATGCGCTCTAAATTAAAAGTACCATGCGCGTGCTTCGGAACCTCACGTCCGTAAAAGTCCTTAGCTTTCTCGCCTTTGTAACCAGACGAGCTTATTTTGTCATATCCCACAGTCAAAACCACTTGATCTGTTACCATCTTTTTCGCCAATAAACCAAGGCTAACTTCTTCTGCCATCTCCATGGCCACGATTTTTGCCTGATTGAAACTATAAGGCTCTTTTAAAACTTGCCCCGAAGAAAAAGAATTACTACTCGGACGATACGCCCTGATTTCCGATATTTCGCAGGGTTCCCATCCCCAAGCGTGGTCAATTAATAATTCTGCATTTATACCGAATAATTTATACAGATAATCCTCGTCTTTTTCGGAGCATAACGCAACGTCTCCCATGGTGTAGAGTCCAACCGCCTCAAGTCGACGAGCATATCCACGCCCTACTCGCCAAAAATCCGTGAGTGGCCGATGTTCCCACAGCTGCCGTCTGTAACTTATCTCGTCTAGCTCTGCGATTCTTGCCCCATTTTCATCTGGTTCGGCATGCTTAGCCAAAATATCCATCGCAACTTTTGCAAGATATAAATTGGTGCCTATCCCGGCCGTGGCGGTTATGCCAGTTTCATCATAGACTTCTTGCATGATTTTTTGTGCCAATTCTTTCGCTGACATTTTATAATTTTTTAGATAAGGTGTCGCGTCAATAAATACCTCATCAATAGAATAAACATGTATATCTTCTGCAGCGATGTGGCGTAAGTATATATTATATATCCGTGTACTATAGCTAATATAAAAAGCCATCCGAGGCATTGCTACGATAAAGTCTTTTGCCTTCTGTTTAACCTCATATAGTCTAGCTCTCCCTGGTATCCCCATCGCTTTTAGAGCTGGCGATACGGCAAGACAAATCGTCTTATCCGTGCGAGATTCGTCCGCAACTACCAATCTTGCCTTTAAGGGGTCTAAGCCTCGTTCGACGCATTCCACTGAAGCATAAAAAGATTTTAAATCAATCGCGATATAACTCTTCTTCATTTTAAACTTACAGCTAACCTTTTATGTACTGCCAAATCGGACCAGAAGGCGTATCTTTAATTGCAATCCCCTGGCTAATTAATTTATCACGTATTTGATCTGCTTTTTTGAAGTCCTTCTCTTTACGTGCTTTTTCGCGTTCCATGATGGGATGAATGGCTTGTTCCCCTAAATCAGGTGAATCTTGAATTAGGTTTAATCCAAATAGTTCGTCAATCTTTTGCCAGTCCTGAAGGCTAAGTACCAGATTATCAATCAGTGCAAAAGCTTCTGGAGAATTAAGATTATCATTCACCGCTTTAAGGATTTTAGAAAATGCAGATTCTTCACTATACTCGGAGTCCTTTGCCTCGTTTTGATAGCATTCTGCAATTCGATTGCGCCACGCTAATCTTCTAGCTTGTGCACCGGCAAGGGACTCAAAGGTGAAATTACGCGTGCCTTGGTAATGTCCAGATAAGACCCACATCTTAAAGTCCATCGGTGAGAACCCGCGCTTACCTAAATCATCAAGCGTATAGACATTCCCTAGCGATTTGGAGATTTTTTCTCCATCAATGGTAATGAAGTTGCAGTGTAGCCAATAATGCGCTAGTTCGCGTCCTGTCATTGCATAAGTCTGAGCGATCTCATTGGTGTGGTGCACTGCGATATGGTCAATCCCACCCGTATGGATGTCGATAGGTCCACCCAGTTCCTTATCAATAATCGTCGAGCATTCCAGGTGCCACCCAGGGTAACCAGGGCGACCAAGATAATCCCAACGCATCGCGTGTTTTTCTCCTGGCTTGATAAATTTCCAGACAGCAAAATCCGAGGCTTTATGCTTCTCGTCTGAGAAGTCCACCCTTGCACCCGCTTGTAGTCCCACTAAATTTAATCTAGCAAAATCTGCATAGTGATCATATTTTGCGGTATCAAAATAGATCCCGTCTTCGGTCTCGTAAGTGAAGCCTCGTTCCGTCATTCTATCGACCGCTTTCATATCATCGTCGATATAATCTGTCGCGCGTGCAATCACGTCTGGCTCGGTCAAATTCAAGGCCCTGAAATTCTTCATAAAATCATCACCGTAAAACTTAGCGATTTCATATACACTCTTACCTTCACGCGCTGCCCCCTTTTCTAGCTTGTCTTCACCAAAATCGGCATCAGAAGTTAGATGTCCAACATCAGTAAAATTAAGAACCCGCTTTACTTTATATCCATCCATTTTTAAGGTCCTAATTAAAAGGTCCCAATAAATATAAGAAGCATAGTTCCCTATGTGCTGAAAATTATATACGGTAGGTCCACAGGTATATATTTTTACTGTCTCGCCTAGTGGTTTAAACTCTTCAACTTTTCGATCTGCTGTATTATGGAGCTTAAGCATTTATAGTCCCTTCTAGTACTTTTGCAAGCTTAGTGTATTTATCCCTAGCCACACCATGAGTGCCGTCAGTAACGATTCTGCTTAAATACTTCGGATTAGCCTTTAGTAGCTTTGGTATATTAAATGAAGCGATCACGCGATCTTTTAATCCGTATATTAATACGGTTGGTATGTTTAGGTTGCAAAAATATTGATAATTTTTGGGATCTAGTGCGATTTTTTCTAAGGAATTATTAAATGCCTTGTCGCCTAGGATGTCGTGATTTCGTACGCTAACCGCATCCTTAAATAGCCGAATTGCAGTTTCGAACGCGGGATTTTTAAAATCTTGTTCAGTGTAAATGGGAGGCGAAATTAAGACGAGACTTTTTGCTGTATTCTTATAAGTACTTACATAGCGAGTTACAATAAAAGTTCCAAGAGAATGGCCAACTAGTATCATGGGAATATTTAGCTTTAGCGCTCGAATAGAATTATGAAGTGCTCCAAGCTGATCTTTGTAATCGTAGTTTAGATCGTCATCTTTATATGATTTGCCAGAGCCAAGTAAGTCAAAGGTAATAAATCTAATATCAGCTAAGGATTCTTTGCTTTCGAGGTATTTTAATGCGTCATCAAATGTAGAAGAAT
>JAZRRY010000053.1:0-3557 GCA_045651145.1 Candidatus Nanosyncoccus sp. | reverse complement strand
ACATGGCTACGATCCGACTTATCTTTTAATCCTAACCGCTCTTTACCTTCAGCGGCATTCGGGCTAAGCCCAAGACGTCTCATATCTGCCTGAGGTGTAGAAACTCGCCGGTTATTTAAGTTCGGTTTTTGTTCGGCACGCTGACCACTGTTATTAACAGGAGCGAACACTGGTTTTTCATTCCCGTTAGCAATCACCATGCGAGGCTCTTGTCGGCCAGAATCAGATAATTCTTTCTTGTATTTTTCGGATTGCTCGATCGTCTCACGAATCTCCCGCTCCACTTCCAAGCGCGGTCTGGCATAATACTCGCGCGAATGCGCCCCAATCGCTTCAAAATTATCAGCCGGCGTGTTAGGTATCGACAAAGTCGTAGCCGAAAACGCTGGCACTTTTTCGCCGTTAATAATCATTGATATTACAAAGTTCCGATTATTTAGCTGAATAATATCAGACTCCTCAAAGGTCGGCTCAAATTGTTTAATTAAGATAGGCGCATCATCTGCAGACACCCTAAAGGAAATAGTAGTGCCTACGTTACCAAATACTGCATCGCGCACAGATTCGGTCATCTGTGCCACGTATTGGTTTGCTACGGTAAGATTCAAACCATACTTACGGGCCTCAGAGAGAATTACCGAGAACGAATCAGTAGCAAAGTTTTGGAACTCATCTACATATAGATAAAACGGACGACGGTCTTCAATCAAAGGAATATCAGAGCGCGACATTGCGGCTAGCTGTACCTTTGTTACCAAGAATGAGCCCAGTATCGCAGCGTTATCTTCGCCAATCAAACCTTTAGATAGGTTTACTACCAGTATTTTGCCCTCGTCCATAATCTTGCGAATATCAAACGAAGACTTTGGCTGACCAATAATATTGCGAATAATCGGATTGGCTGTAAAGGCACCTACTTTATTAAGTACCGGAGCAATCGACTCGTTTACCTGTTTCTCGTTCCATTGGCCAAATTCGTGTTTCCAGAATTGTAATACTGTTACGTCTTTACAATACTCCAAAGTCTCTTTGCGAAAGTCCTTATCTGTCAATAATCTTGAAATATCTAGCAAAGTGGTAGAAGGACGATCTAGTAAAGCTAGAAGTGTATAGCGTAAGATGTGCTCCAGTCTTGGACCCCAAGACTCACCAAACATACGCTTAAGTACCCCAATTACCTCAGAACAGATATTAGGCTTACGTGATGGGTCGGTTATCTCAAGCGGATTAAATGCAACAGGGAAGGCCGTATCGGCTGGGTTAAAATATACTACGTCTTTAACTCTAGATTCTGGCACGAAACGAAGGTTATCAATCGCAAAATCTCCGTGCGGATCAATAATACAGTAACCCTGGTTATGAAACACGTCAGAGAGTGCCAGAAGCTCAAGTAGTCCGCTCTTCCCTGCCCCCGTCTGGCCAATAATATAAACGTGCCTAGATCTATCACGCCGAAGCAAGCCAAACTGATGATTGATGCCACGGAAATTAGTTAAGCCAAAAGCTGAAATGTTTTCATCTGTGCTAGCATTACCAGTTAAGACTGGAAGCTTAGCGGGCGGCTCAGCGGTCTTAGAATTAGCCCACACAATATTCGGCGTTTCGACCGAAGTATGTGGTAAATGATATACAGAGGCCAGCTCTGAAATATTAAGGATAAAACCGCGATTAGCAAAGAGCCTTAATTTGTAAGCATCGAGGTCGGACGGATTAAAGCTCCCACTAGTCTGTTTAAAGCCATTAAGATTGGTGGAATTATATTGCTTAAAAGTACCTACGAGGGCCTGCATATTGAGCTTGGCGTCTGTTTGATTTTGGCCAAGGTACACTAATCTAATCTTAACCTCATAGCCTAATTTGGTGGCCTTTTCTTCGGCTTTGCTGATTCTAGTTTTGTCGCGCTCTGACAATTCTACGACTGTCTCCGAATTAGTTCCACCTGCTGGCGGCCGAAACAAAGCCCCTACTGCCTCTACTAACCAAGTCCAATCAATACCTGTCACGCCCATTATCGCTCGTTTGCCAGATTTTACTTTCTGGACCCATCTATCTGTAGTGTCTTTATGCCAATCATCGGCAATTGGGCGAGTCAAAATCTGTACCCACAGCTCCTCAGATCTGTCTGGACTAAGCTTAGCGAGCGTACCCGTTATACCGGCCAAAGGATCCACCTCAAAAGTATCAAATGTCTTGATAGGAAGAGCCTCATTCTCGGTTAAAGTTAGTTCAGTAGAATAACAAACTGGATACTTGGTGCGATCATCTACGTAATCTTCATCCATCTTGTGGATTTGAACGGTCGGATACTGGGAATATATTTGCCCTTCCACAAAATTTTGTAAAACTTTAGGGACCCACACATAGAACCGTATTTGCCCCGCCGTGGATACGATTTCGAACGATAAATGCTCTTGTATTCCGCCAGAATTTCTTAATTCGTTTTTGTCACGCAGTATGCCGTGTAAAGAAGCGAATAGTTGCTCCGCTGCTAGTTCTTTTTTATCGTTTTCCCTTGGGATTTCTAGCATTAAAAGCACTGAGTCTACATTTAAGACTTTCATTTTATTTAGTTTTTTATAATTACGATAAGTTAAAAATGCCAAAATTCCTACGACCGGAATCCAGAAGACTGGCATCAGAACAAAATGTATAACCGCTTCCATACCTATATTTTAGCACAGTTTAAGCTAAAGTGTATAGATTGCGCCCGACTTTTTTGAATAGCTTCTTATTTTGCAAATTAAGTAAAATGGTAGTCTCTTTAACTCTGCGCGTACGCAACACTTGCTTAACGATTTCTTCGCGAGTAAGAGGATGATCGCTTTTTTCGAGGATTCCGGTGATGATTTCCGAAATAGTTCCCTTCTTGTATCCCCAATTTGAAAGTGCATAAATTCCGCGGCCGATTAGAACAAAGCGAGCGTCCTTTATTAGTTCATTATGGATTGCCTGTACCGTGACGTTTTTGCGTTTGAAATTGGATTCTTTAATCTCACGAGCAATTTCCGAAAAATGCATAGGCTCCCGCTTCATCTCTAGAATTACAAAAATCTTATCACGGATGTTCTTTGGGTTTACAGATGGCCACTTGGCGAGCCCCCAAAGGCCATTTAATGAGGCCAGTAGTTTAGAAATTGAAGCAACGGCTTTTATATGGTCAGGATGCTCATAATCTAACTTACTGTCAAGTTCTTCTAGAGTGAGTGGCGCTTTATTTTCTTTGATGACTTTTACAATTTCATCAACTCTACCACGTATAACTCGGCTGTCGCCATATTCTGTAATACCTACGGCAGCATAATATTTATCATTCTCTTCTACGATAGAGAGGTTTTTGGCAAAAGTGGCGATAAAATTAATCCCAGTCCTTTCGGAGGGAGTAGAAGCTCTTCCATATACCTTGTCGGCAAGGTCAGTTAATCTTGCCACCCGACCCATTTCGGTAAGATTACGGACTAGTAATTTTTCTGCGGCGATTAGTTCTGGAATCTGACCATCCTCAGCGGCAATCCTCAAGCGGACAAGAATGGCTTTTTCTAGTTGGCGTACACGTTCCC
>JAZRRY010000052.1:0-3630 GCA_045651145.1 Candidatus Nanosyncoccus sp. | reverse complement strand
TTCAAATATTAACCAAGTTCCAGAATTAAAGAAAGTGATTGTTTCTTCAGGCGTAGGTAAAAAGCGTGAAGATAAAAGATTCACTGAAACAGTAGCGTTGACTATTGAGAAAATCACTGGTCAAAAAGCAACTTCAAGACTTGCGAAAAAATCAATTGCTACATTTAAGATTCGAAAAGGAATGGGAGCACCAGTTGGTTATCTCACTACTCTTCGTAATGACAAAATGTATGAATTTGTTGATCGTTTGATTAATATTGCTTTGCCACACGTTCGGGATTTCCACGGCGTATCGCGTAAGGCATTTGATGGTCAAGGTAACTATAACATTGGTCTAAAAGAACAGACAGTTTTTCCTGAAATTACCTTTGAGGATGCGTCAGTTCTGCATGGACTTGAAGTTACGTTTATTATTAAAAATGGTTCAAAGGAAGGAAGTCTAAAATTGTTAGAGCTTTTCGGAATGCCGTTTGAGAAGGAGGGTAAGTAGATGGCGAAGAAATCTGCAGTAAACCGCGACGAAAAACGGCGCAAGATGTACGAAAAATATAAAGATAAGCGAGCAGCATTGAAAGCGGCTGGCGACCTTGAAGGTTTGCAAAAGCTTCCACGCAACTCGTCTCCAACTCGACTGAAAAACCGTGATATGCTTGATGGTCGTCCACGTGGTTATATGCGTCGATTTGGCTTAAGTCGTATTAATTTCCGGGAAAAAGCTTCAAAAGGCGAAATTCCGGGTGTAACTAAGAGTAGCTGGTAAGGAGAAAGGAGAGAAATATGTCATTACAATCTACAGATCAAGTCGCTGACTTACTTACTCGCATTCGTAATGCGGTTAAGGTTCACAAGAATGAAATTCTCGTCCCGACTTCTAAGTTGAAGGCTGGGGTGGTAGAAGTACTAGCTAAAAATGGCTATGTGTCTTCATTTGAAATTATTGAAGGCAAGCCACGTGGTATGCTTCATGTTGTCATCAACGAGCCAGGGATGACTGCCAAAATAAACGAGATTTCAAAAGTTTCAAAACCAGGTCGTCGGGTGTATTCATCAGCTGACGAACTTCCAGTAGTTAAATCTGGACGAGGTATGGTGATTGTATCCACTTCTAAAGGTTTGATGACTGGTCGCGAAGCGAAGAAAAATCGGCTTGGTGGCGAAGTCTTAGTTAAGGTTTGGTAAGACTTTAGAATATTTGAAAAATAGCCTCTTTGTGGGGCTATTTTTTTGCTTATGTTTGCTTTTTGGTCCAAGATGCGGTATAATTTGGGCAAAATAGAGTGTAAGGAGAGTTTGTGGTGGGTCCTTGAAGGCTCGTTTTGCATATTTAATCAACATAACCGAAGGAGGAAAATGGGTATGAGATTAATATCAAACTTAAAGAGGGCCAAGTATATTGGCGCAGCTATGGTTTTGTTGCTTGCGGCGACGCCGGTGAATCCAATTGCGACTTGGATTGCTAGGAGCAATACCGTTAGTGCTGTTGGCGAGGAAGTGACGGAAGTTGCGACACGAAAGCAGCTAAAGGAGGCTCTTGACGAAGGGAAACCTTCGATAAAACTGACTTCTAATATTACGGTTTCTAGCCCCAATAATTCTCATTTTACTGTAGAAAGTGATACTTTACTTGATCTAGATGGTCACACTATTACTTTTTCGGTTGATAAGATGTTTAGAGTTAGGAATGGTGCTACTTTGACCATAACTGGTAATGGTACGATTGAAAGAACAAATGATAGTGACTATCCAGTTTTAGTGATTGGAGATAATGGCAACGTAATACTTGAAGAAGGTAATATTACGAGCACTGATTTTGCGGTACAGGTATGGGGAGGTTCACTTACAATAAATGGTGGTACGATAGAATCTGGTACATACGGTGTAGAGGTGACAGAAGGTACTCTTAATATGAATGGCGGTAAGATAAAGGCTGAAGAATTCGCCGTTACCTCCTTTGATGATTCTGTTATAAATCTTAACGACGGGATGATTGAATCAAATTACTGCGGTATCTCAGGTAACGGTAGCGCTGATGAGGGTGGTTCAATATTTAATATTAGTGGCGGTACAATTAATGCCACCGAGATTGGTATTTATGCGCCACAATATGATGGTGAGACGACGATTAGCAGTGGTATTATTACCGCTAAAACTGGCGTAGAAGTTCGAGCAGGTAATTTGAACATTACTGGTGGTACCATTACTTCAAATGCCACGACTTATTCAGTTTCTCCAAGTGGTGATGGTCACACTACGACTGGTGCGGCGGTTGCAGTAGCACAACACACCACCAGACAACCGATTAATGTAAATATTACTGGTGGTATGTTTATTGGTCCAGTAGCTCTTTCACAGGCTGATCCACAAGAAGGTGATGCGGTTGATGAATCTATTTCGGTTGCTGATGGGACCTTTATTTCAAATAACGGTAACTTTAAATCAGTAGAAATTGAAGATAAAGCGGTTGCTGTATTTAATGGTGGAACCTTTAATGATTTGAATATTGTCCCTGAGGAAGTTGGAAATAAAAAGGCGATCTTTAAGATTGGCGATAATTATGTCGTGAAGGATGCACCAAGCTTAAAGAATGTTCCAAAAAAGACTTTGACGAAAGTTGGCGCAGAGACTGTTATTCCAAACATTGCTGATAACGAAGCTTTCCAAGAAAGCGGAATAGTAATCAGTACGACAAGAAGAATGACATTTGACAAAACGACTGGTACGGCTGTACCAGCTGTTGCTAACGTTTCGAAAGCTACACTTGGTTTTGAGGTATATAAACTAGAGAATGGTGAAGTTGTAAGAGATACTTCGTTTGATAAAACGATTCAGGTTCATGCTTATGAGAACAATGACTTGGGAACGATTTATCTTGCAGAAGGTGATACTGTTACTGTAGATGCAGGTGTAAAGCTTAACACTAAACATGATGAATACGAAGTGTTTATCGAGGAAGATGAGCAGACGGTAGCATCTATTGATGAAAATGGTGCAATTACAGCCAATGGTGTTGGTGAAGCAAGTGTCAAACTTAGAGTAGGTATTAAAGACACTGATATTGAAGCTGTTGAAACAATTGGTACAGTGAAAGTTTATTCGTTTGAAGCGAACGATGTGACGATTCCGGTAGGAACAGAAGTTGACTTAACCGATGGGATAATCTCAAAGATTGGTAATCCTGATGTAGTCGATGTTGAGCTAGATAGTGAAGATTATGCTACTTTGTCAGGAGAAACTGCCGATAGTACTTTGGCTGCGAATGCAGCTGGTACAGCTACTTTGACATTTAAGGTTAATGGCGAAACGATCGGAACAACAAGCGTAAATGTGTATGAGACGCAGGAACTTGATGATGTAGTACTAAGCGTGAATGGCGTAGGCGCTGATGAATGGCAACGATTTGTTTTGAGTGGTACTAATTTGCCAGCTTATGATTTGACAATTGAAGATGAAAGCATTGCGGAAGCTGGTGTAGTAAGAAACTTTATCGTTGATTATTGTAGTACTAACTTTATTACTGGAAATAGAGAAAAATGTATTAATGCTGAAAGTGCAGGAAAGACAAAGGCGACGGTAACGTATCAAGATAGTTTCGCTGATACAGATACTCCTACAACGCAAGACTTTTATGTA
>JAZRRY010000051.1:0-5280 GCA_045651145.1 Candidatus Nanosyncoccus sp. | reverse complement strand
AGTGCTTTATCTAGCATATCCACTCGGTTAGTCGCCGCCATCACAATCACGCCCGAATCGTTATCAAACCCATCCATTTCTACCAAAATTTGATTCAAAGTCTGCTCATCTTCGCGCCCCGCTCCACCCCTAGCATCACGTTTGTGTGCTACGGCATCAATTTCATCAATAAAGATGATTGAAGGAGCATTCTTCTTAGCCTTATTAAATAAATCTCGCACTCTAGAAGCACCTACGCCTACAAACATTTCCGCAAATTCCGAACCCGAAATTGAGAAAAACGGCACATTCGCCTCACCAGCCACCGCTCGTGCCATCAACGTTTTGCCAGTACCCGGGTCACCAGCTAGTAACACCCCGCGCGGAATTTTAGCTCCAAGTTTCTCGTATTTTTTAGGACTCTTTAAGAAATCTACAATTTCAGATAAATCCTGCTTAGCAGATTCATTACCCGCTACGTCCTTAAAAGTCACTTTTTTCTTATCTGGACCGTAAAGCTTGGCTCTAGACTTACCAAAAGACATGGATTGACTATTAGCCATATTAGCCTGTTTCATCATCCAAGAAAAGAATATCACTAGGGCAATAATCGGTAATGCCGTCAAAGCGACGTCGAGTACAATCCCCCAAACATTTACGTCTTCCTTATATTCAATTACAGGATAATCTTCCTGACATTTCGTCAGCTCTTCTCCGGTCAAATCATCACAATAATTCACCAAACCTTGATCATATAAAGTCCCAGAACCATCCTTAATTGATGTCTCGGTGGGTTGATCCTCACCCTTCAACGTAATATCCAAACTATTCCCAGTTACAGTTATTTTAGCAACATCACCTTCTGGATCATTGGCTCTCGCTATCACTTCAGAAATCGGAACTTCGGTCTTTTTTATGGAATTCGGATTAAAACTATAAAATAACAATGCCCCAAAACTGATCAAAACCAAAACAAACAAAAAACTTCTAGAAATATTAGAAGCATTCTTATTCATATTCTTACCATTTGTACTGTTTTTAATTTTTTCCGCCACTACTGCCTCCTTTTTTTATTATGGTCTGGGTGATCAGACTTGAACTGACGACCTCAGCGTCCCGAACGCTGCGCGCTACCAACTGCGCCACACCCAGTCGTGAACCTGGTCATCCTTTGCTTCGCAAAGGCAGACCACGCTGCGTCGCTTCGGAAAAGAAAATAAATTTTCTTTTCACTCAGCTCCTGGCGTGGTCGGGGCTAGGAGATTTGAACTCCTGACCACACGCACCCCATGCGTGCGCGCTACCGGGCTGCGCCAAGCCCCGCTTTAACTTATAAAAAATGGTCTGGGTGACTGGACTCGAACCAGCGGCCTCGACTTCCCAAAAGTCGCGCGCTACCAACTGCGCCACACCCAGCCGTACATACATTATACCACAAATAAGCTCAAAACCGCCCAACTCAAATTATTTTTTTAAAGCCAATCTAATTCGCTCTTCCACAGGCAAACTTTTATCTACCTTCTCTAGCGCCGCAGTAGCTTCTTTCAAAGGAAAACCTAGCGCAATTAACGCATCCAAAGCTTCATCTGGCTGCACATCCACATCTTTAACTGAAGCCAACTTACTAGCTCCATAATGCGAAGGCGTCCCCACTTTATCACGTAGATCCACTATTACTCGCTCGGCACTCTTCTTTCCTACGCCAGAAGCTTTAGCGATAAACGCTGCGTCCGCATTAGCAATAGCATTACGCACTTCTTCCGCCTCAGCAAGTGACAAAATCGCAATGCCGGCCTTCGGGCCGATCCCCTGCACGCTAATTAACAGTTCAAAAATCTTCTTCGCTGACAGCGACAAAAATCCATACAATTCTTCAGTATTCTCCCGCACCTGATGATACGTATAAAACTTCCGCTCCTCACCAAGTTTCACAGTTTCAAAATCCGGCGTCGGCACCATCACTTCATAGCCCACACCATTCACGTCGATAATCAATGAACTTCCAAACTTCTCTTCAATTATTCCCTTCAGATGAGATATCATTCTGATATTATATCATTTATTCGGGATAATTGCAGTTTAAGAACTTAGCAATAATTTGATTAACACTAAGTGAACATTACTAATTTATTTTCTCTTTTCTAGAATTAGAAAACTTATCTACTTCAATCACTTCATCCTCACGATACAAGAACCCACACGTAATCGCAGCCGCTAGCGCATCCGCCGCATCGTCAGGCTTCGGCTTTTTATCTAACCCTAGATGCACTCGCACCATTTCCTCCATTTGCGTCTTAGTCGCAGATCCATAACCAGTAAGAGATTTCTTAATTTCATTCGGTGTATATTCGCGAATCTTTACTCCCTTTTGCGCCGCCACTAGCAGGATCACCCCACGCGCCTCCGCCACGGCGATACCCGTAGTAATGTTTTTCGAAAAAAACAGTTTTTCAATCGCCACTATTTCAGGCTTCGTCTGCTCAAAAACTTCACTTAGCGAATCATATAGCTCATGCAGGCGCTCTGCCATTGGGGCATCTACCTTAGTAGTCACCGCACCGTAATCTAAAGCTCGTGCCCCCGCGCGACTAGTCGTTTCAATTAGTCCGAACCCCGTAATACCAATCCCCGGATCAATTCCTAATATCTTCATAAGACAATTATACAATATGATAACATAGCAGCTAAGTATTAGTTTCGGTACCATAAGCTTGGCCAAACAGCCTTGAAAGCCCCTTGGGACGCTGGAACAAAGCGACGCGTGTCCCGGAAAGTAATACTTAATACTATTTTACATACTTAATAAGCGTTTCCCTCAGATCTTTAGCCGGGATCACAAACTTATCGCGGACCGTAGCTGGCCCGATAGCATGCTTGAAACCAAGCTTCTTTGCCTCGGCAATTCTCTGATCAGCACGAAAAGCTGAACGAATCTCGCCACCAAGTCCAATTTCACCAAACACCACATATTCCTCGCCTAATTTTCGTCCAGCCACCGCCGAAGCAATCGCCATACAAATAGCTAAATCCGCCGCCGAATCGTTAATCCGCATGCCGCCCACCACATTGATAAAAATGTCTTTATCATTTAACTTCAACTTAGTGCGTCGTTCAAGTACTGCAATTAATAAATTCAAACGATTAATGTCAAACCCACTAGCTGTACGCTTAGGATAGCCAAAATTTGTCTTAGTGGCAAGCGCTTGAATCTCCACCAAAATCGGACGATTTCCTTCAAGCGTAGCGAGAATTATTGAGCCATCCGTGTTTGTGCGCTCAGCCAGCAACGCCGCCGAAGGATTCTGTACTTCACTTAGCCCCTTTTCGGCCATTGCAAAAATCGCCACTTCATTTGTAGAACCAAAACGGTTCTTCACGGCACGTACCGTCTTAAATCCACCATATCTATCACCTTCAAAATTTAACACTACATCTACCAAATGCTCCAGTACCTTCGGTCCAGCCAAAGTTCCATCTTTAGTCACATGCCCCACAATAATTACTGCAGTATCAGTGCTCTTGGCCGCCCGAATAATCAAATTTCCCGAATTCGTAACCTGCGATACGGTGCCCGGCGCAGACGAAATCTCATCCATCGCCAAAGTCTGAATCGAATCCACAATTACTAGGTCAAACTCGCCAGATTCTATCGTCTTAGCAATGTCATTAGCCGAAGTTGATGCCGCAAAACTCAGTTTCTCCGCCTCCGCACCAAGCCTAATAGCTCTTAGCTTTACCTGTCCCGCCGATTCCTCACCCGAAATATATAGCACGTTATGGTTTTTGGCGACTTCAGCACAGATCTGCATAAGGAGTGTAGATTTTCCAATTCCCGGCTGCCCGGCAAGAAGTGATACCGAGCCCATCAAAATCCCACCACCAAGCACCGCATTTAAGTCCGGAAATTCCGTTAGTAGTCTAGCCTTAGCATCAGAAGGTACTACCGTAGATATCTTTACGAAATCTAATTTCTTCCCAGAAACCTGCCCCTTAGCTAGAGCCGTCTTCTTTACACTTTCGGATTCCAATACCTGCTCAACCAAAGAATTCCAGGCCTGGCAATTTGTACATTGTCCCACCCATTTCGCATAAGTAGCTCCACATTGCTGGCAGACAAAATGAGTTTTCGCTTTCATCTGCTAATTATATCATACTAATATCTTGGCGACAGCTCACGTTGATATGAAGTTACCAAAGAAGAATTCGGGTCAGTTTTTACAGAGTCCCCTCCCCACAAATAAAGCGAAGGGTCAAAGTTAATAATCTCAGCAGGTACACCAGATTTCGTACCAGTAGCTGCGCCATACGTACGTCCAGCAATTAGTTTATCAGCTACAATGGCACCATTAACTTTCAATTGCACAGATCTTCCTTGATCATTTACATCCGAAATATTGCTACAAGTGTTTACTGCATCTTCTGCGATTATTAAGGCATCTATCTGGGTTACATTGCAATTAATATTAACGTTCTTAGCGTATATTACAACTTTAGGCATTGACTCAAAACTAGTATAAGTACCGTCGTATATTATAGGCTTCGTTATGTTAACTATTTCATCATATTCAACCAGTATTATTCCGGAATCTCCACCTATTCTTTCTTCAAGTTCGTCAGTGCTACTATATTTTGTAACGTCTTCAGCGTTAGTTAGCTTTTCTATTATCAATTTCTTTTCATCATCTAGTACTCCAAATGAAACTCCTAGTGAGCCAGTTGTTCCACTGTTACATTTATCGTTAGCAAATGACAATGTACTCACGAAGCAAAATCCAATATTATCGGCGCCAGTATTATAAGCATAACCAGCTCCACTAGCTAAACCAGTCACTTTTCCGCTTGAAATAACGCCAAGCTCACCCCATGAGCCAAAAACAAAGGTACCATCTTGCTGTTCTCCTTCTTCATCTTGCAATCTTTTCTTCGCTGCAACGCTAGTTGCGATCGCGCCATTAGAATAGATATTGCCACCCCAGACTTGGAGAGATGGTCTTTTGGCTACAGGGTAACATTTTTCGTCTTTAGAAAAGGCCCATTTTCCATTACCATTTGGATCAATATTAGTATCCCCACCACTCGTGTCTGGATAAACAGCCGAACGAAAACAAATCTTAGTACCAGCTTTGACATCAGGAATCTTAACCTCAATACTGTCAAGCTTAGGTTTATTTTTATTACCATCTAACTCAGTATCGTTTTCATTCAATGTCTGTCCCTCCTCCAACCCAAAATCCTGCCAAGAGCCATCACTCACGCGCATCTGAATTTTCGATTTTGCTTCCTTCACAATCGTAGCATATG
>JAZRRY010000050.1:0-2667 GCA_045651145.1 Candidatus Nanosyncoccus sp. | reverse complement strand
CCACCTCAGCTAATACTATAGATCAATCAACTAGTACACTAACTCCAAATGAATATAATATAGCTCTAGGAACTAGAGTAAATAATTCAACAGCACCAGGAAGATATACTAATACCTTTATCATTACCGCAGTAGCAAATCCAATCACTTATTCTATTTACTATAATGATAATAGCAGCAGTGCTGGTACAGGCTTTCCGTCTAATGTAGTAAATCAAAACACTATTGCAGATTCAGTCAACCTTAGCTCTACTACTCCTACTAGAACTAATTATGACTTTGCTGGTTGGTGTACAGTAAATGTAGCAGATAATGCTTCCTGTACTGGCACATCATATCAAGCTGGAGGAGCTTGGGCTCTAGATCAAACTATCTCATCTAACTCATTAACACTTTATGCTAGATGGACTATTAAAACCTATAGTCTTGCTATTACTTTTGCTGGTAGTGGAGTATCTAGTGTTAAAGTCTGTACTGTTAGTGGTAATTGTAGTGGTACTAATCTAAAAGGTACTATATCTACTAGTGGAGGTTCTGTATCTGGATTAACTTATAATACAGCTTATTACTTATATCCTGCATTTTCTACTAATTATGAATTAGATAAATGGGCAAAGACAAGTTCAACTGGTACACTCTCCTCAACTACTGCTACTAATCCCACCTTCACTATGGGAGCTGGTAATGGGGCAGTAACGATCACCGGAAAAACCATAGTCACTTTTGATCAAGCTTACGCTGCTGCTGGCAAAACAAAGACGAGCGGATATTATAAAATGCAAGACGGTACTACTGCTATTTGTAATTCTGTATCTCAAGGGCAAATTGGACGATTAATAGATACTCGTGATAGTGAAGTTTACTATGTTGGTAAGCTTGCTGATGGTAAATGCTGGATGTTGGATAACTTAAGGCTAGATATTACTAATTCAACAATCCGAAATGGTTTAACTACGTCAAATACTCACGCAAACTCCGCATCCCTTACCTCCCTCAAGTCTGGCAATCGCTCTGCTGGAGCCCAATATGCCAGCAGTGGCTTCGTAACATGGGATTCCAGTATCTCATCAAATGTTTACAACCAAGCCAAAGCCAACGCAGATTATAAAAACACTACTACCACAAGTTATGGTTCAGGTTCTGGTAAAATAGGTGTTTATTATAACTACTGCGCTGCCTCAGCTGGCTCTTATTGCTACAACAGTGGCAGTGGTACCGATAACGCTTCATACGATCTTTGCCCAGCAGGCTGGCGTATGCCAACTGGAGGCTCCTCCGGCGAATACCAAGCCCTTTATACAGCCTATTCTAGTAATGCCACTAACTTCAGAAATGCTCTTTCTACGCCTCTCTCTGGCTACTTCTACGGTGGCTCGGCGTACGATCAGGGCTCCTACGGCAGCTTCTGGTCTTCTACTTACCGCAATGGTATCTATATGTACCGCCTGTACGTCGTTTCTAGCGGTGTGGGTCCTGCCGATTACAGTAGTCGCGACTACGGCTACTCACTGAGGTGCTTGCTGGGATCCTGAGAAGGTTCTTTTCCGGATTCTTCTTCCCAATTTTTCGCCCGAAAATCTTCTATTTTGAATTCAAAATATGCATACCAACTTCCATAATGCTCTTTTGATTCATATTTTCAACTATATCCATAAAACTCCTATTATAGTTTCGCGGATATTATGGGTATAAATTACCAAAATAACAACCCTCTACGAAAAATACCCCTATAAATAGGGGGTTTTTGGCTTGGAGTGACTCTCCAATTCTTTCGGTTTAATGGCAGGGGCAGAGGGACTTGAACCCCCGACACCAGGTTTTGGAGACCTGTGCTCTACCAACTGAGCTATACCCCTGTGTAAGTTCTACTCTCAATTTTACCACACTTTTCCACATTTTTGTACCCACAAATCATACTTTTTATGTTAAAATAGAATTGTGAAGATTTTAATGCTCGGTTGGGAATTGCCACCTCATAACAGTGGCGGTCTCGGTGTAGCCTGTTTTAACATGGCAAAAGCCTTAGCAAAACAGGGCGCCGATATTGATTTTGTCGTCCCTTATCATGCCGAGCATAAAGATACTAACTTCATGCACGTTTTAAATGCTACCGAGCTAGATCCAATACACCGTTATGGGAACGGTGCTTACACGTCGTTTCAATTATTCGACGAAACCATCCCGAACCTAAAAGATGAAAACCTTATTTCTATGCGCGAGGTCCAAAAGGAATACTGTGAGTATATCGAAAAATACCTCATGACCGAAGAAAAGCCCGATATTATTCACGCACATGACTGGCTCACCTACGAAGCTGGCATTATGGCTAAAAAAGAATATAATATCCCGCTCATTGCTCATGTCCACGCTACCGAATTCGATCGCGCCGGCATGCATACCGGAAACCCCCTCATCCACGAGGTAGAATACGAAGGCTTAATACAAGCTGACCGTATCGTCGCAGTATCCGAAACGACTAAACGCATCATTCACGAAAAATATCGCATCCCATTATCAAAAATCGATGTCATCTATAATTCCCTCGACGAAAAATACGATGATGGCGAATATATCTTTGATGATAAAGCTTATCAATATCTCAAATCACTAAAAGAACAAGGTAACACTATAATATCAACTGTTGGCCGTTTCACCGTTCAAAAAGGT
>JAZRRY010000049.1:0-5327 GCA_045651145.1 Candidatus Nanosyncoccus sp. | reverse complement strand
AAGCCGCCGCCGTAGTATTAGCATGAAAAGTAGATAGCACTAGGTGGCCAGTAATTGAAGCCTGAATAGCCGTCTTAGCTGTATCAGAATCACGAATCTCACCTACCATCACTACATCCGGATCAAGCCTCAGTACGCTCCTTAGTCCTTCAGCGAACGATCCGCCATTATTCGTATTGATTGGTATCTGCGAAATTCCACTTATACCGTATTCAATCGGATCCTCTAAAGTGATTATTTTACGATCCGTAGAATTAAGCGCATTTAGCATCGAATAAAGCGTGGTAGACTTACCCGAACCAGTTGGCCCCACTATCAAAACTAATCCCCTTGGATGTGACACCACTTCTTTTACCGTCTCAAGCTCCTCCTTTGAAAGGCCTAAAAGATCCAAATTCAGAAGCGACTCATTAAAATTAAATAATCTTAGCACCGCATCTTGCCCATACATAGTCGGAATCGTTTCTACGCGAATGTTTAGAATATGGCTAGATTCACCATCTACGATTTCTTTTTGCATATGTCCAGACTGCGGCTCGTTCGAAGCTGTAGAAACATTCGCCCTTGAACTTAATTCCCCCATAAAGATCCTATATCTATCCCTATCAATGTTAGCTACTGGATGTAAAATACCATCTACTCGCATGCGGATTCTGATAGTGTCACGTAAGTTTTCGATATGAATATCAGAGGCCCCTAATTTATCGGCCTGCTCCAGCAAAAAGTCAAATACTTTTTCGGTAGAAACCGTCGCTAAAGTCTCTGATACGCTTGCAATCGTCTCAGAATCACCTTCACCAGCAATTTTAATATCATCGTAATGCACCTCTCGCGGAGGGTCATATCGTAGCATAAAAACTTTATATGCCGATTCGGAAATCAGGAAAAAATCTGCATGCTCACCTTCATCAGTATACTCACGACGCTTGCCATCAATCAAAGATCTTGGAGTGTGACTCGTGACCATGAATTGATAGTGCTCCTCTCCGCCACCTTCTTGTAATGGAATAATATGATCTTTGCGCATTTCTTGCACATCCATTACTCCCTCGGTTAGCGGAATAGTATCCTCAAAACTACGCGTATCTAGATAGGGCAATCCTAAGATTCGCGCACGATCTGCCGTTACGCGTTCTTCGTTGTCGCGCCTTTTTACCTGAATCTCATCTTCATGCATATTAATATTATAGCATAAACATTTTATCTAGACTCATGTTTCGTCAATGATTGCTTCGTAGCTTTTATAAACTCCATAAACAACGGGTGCACATTAAGTGGTCGCGATTTAAACTCTGGATGAGCCTGCGTCGCTACAAAATATTTACACTTAGGCGCCTCCACAAACTCTACTAGTTTTCCGTCTGGCGAATAACCAGAAACCACAACTCCCGCCTTCTCTATCTCGGGCAAAAACTCCTGATTGACTTCATAACGATGACGATGTCTTTCAACTACCTCATAACGGTCTTTTTCCTCACCATAATTATATTTTTTATAAATCTTCTCGGTTTTTGATTTTGGCACTAGGCATGCCGTATAATTTCCTAGCCTCATCGTGCCGCCAGTAGACTCTTTGCCCTTCTGGTCTTCCATAATATAGATTACATTATTATTCTTTTTCTCACTAGCACCAAACTCTTCCGAATTAGCTTCTTTTATGCCGCCTTTGCGTGCCGCCGCAATACACGCCACCTGTAGCCCTAGGCATAGACCTAAATATGGCACATCATTTTCAAGCGCATACTCCGCCGCCATTATCTTCCCCTCCACTCCCCTCTTGCCAAATCCCCCCGGCACCACAATGCCATCACATGACCGAAGTAGGTCAAGCGTTGGCGAATACTCCTGTGGGGACATAAAGACTTGACCAGAGTGGCCTGGAACGTGCCCCGAAGGGGCATTCGCCAACGCCTGACCTAGCTCTTCTGCATTGATCCATTTAAGGTCGAGATTGACATTATTCCACGCTGCCGCCGCCTTTAATGCTTCTGTCACACACATATACGTATCGTCATTTCCTACATATTTGGCCACTAACCCAATCCGCACAGTCTTCGCATATTCACGGCCTCTCCTTCTCGAGAATTCTCTCCAACGTGACATGTCTGGCTCCCCCTCGTCACCCACAAAATCATTTAGTATTTCTAGTACGCCTGACTTTAGTACGTTAAACGGCACATCATACACCGAATTAATATCTGGCAAATTAAGCACAGCTTCTGGGGCGATTCCCGAAAACGCCGCAATCTTTTCGCAAATCGATCTAGCACACGGATCCTCCGTCCTCACACATACGATATCTGGAATTATCCCAAATCCACGCAAATCCTTTAATGCATTTTGCGCTGGTTTAGTTTTTAATTCATTTGATGTATGGATAAACGGTACATATACCACCGACACGTACAAACAATTCCGCCGTCCCACTTTATTTGCAAATAGTCTGATTGCCTCAATAAAAGGTAAACCTTCGTAATCTCCTACCGTACCACCAATTTCAACTATATGAATATCACTATCTGTCGAAGCTTTTTCAATCTTTTCACAAACTAAATTTGTAAAATGTGGCACTAGCTGCACGGTTTTGCCATGAAACCCTCCACTACGCTCTCTTTCGATCAATTCCTTATAGATTGACCCTGACAAAGTAATTGAATATTTATTAGTTTCAAAATCCAAAAATCTTTCGTAGTGACCAAGATCAAGATCCGTCTCTACTCCATCATGCGTTACATAACATTCGCCATGTTCCACCGGATTTAAAAGACCCGCATCTACATTTAGATACGGGTCGCATTTTTGCATAGTTACTTTGTAACCCTTTGCCTTCAGAATCGCCCCCATGCTAGCTGCCGTAATTCCCTTGCCTACTCCAGATAGCACGCCACCTGTTACAAATATGTATTTGCACTTTTTATTTTTCATAATTTGAGCACCTCCTCTGCCCACCAGTTAATTTGACCTTTCTTACTACCATTTTAGCATAACAAAAATCCAAAGCAAGCTTTGGATTTACTATTTTGGCGGAAGGGACAGGATTCGAACCTGCGATACTTTCGTATGCTGGTTTTCAAGACCAGTGCCATCAACCACTCGGCCACCCTTCCGTACGTTAATTATATCATATAATCCTAAAATATGTTATAATATCTCTATGGCAAGAAAAATTAAACTGCGACCAGTTTCCAAACAAAATCGCAACAATAATCACAAGCATAGCGACAAGCGCCAACATCCGCGCCTTAAAGACGGTCGCTAAAATAAGCCCTTTCGGGCTTATTTTTTATTCTGCATTTGTATATACATTAGTAACGTCATCAAGATCGTCAATTGCATCGAGCAGCTTTTCTAGCTTTTCAGTATTATCTCCTTCGACTGGCACATAAGAGGTAGGCACATACTGTAATTCAGCTGAAGTTACTGTTAAGCCACCATCCACCAAAGCCCCTCGCACCTTCATCAAATCACTAGCATCCGTGTAAATCACAATACCCTCATCCTCTTCATTCGCATCTTCCGCCCCAGCTTCAAGAGCCGTCATTAAAGCTTCTTCTCCCTTATCAGAAATTTCAATCACGCCCTTTCTAGCAAATTGAAACATCACGCTTCCAGGATCTGCCATACGACCACCACACTTATCTAAAGTGTGCCTTACTTCAGGCATCGTACGATTTTTATTATCAGTAGCTACCTCGATAATGATTCCTACTCCCCCTGGCCCATAAGCCTCATATACTTCTTCAATCAAAGCTGCCGCCGATTTGTCCGCAGCCCGAGCAATCGCTCGCTCAATATTCGCTTTTGGCATATTTGCATGACGAGCTTTTTCGAGCACCATTGCAAGACTTGGGTTCATTGCCGGGTCAGTACCACCTCTAGCTGCAATTGCAATCTGATTACCGATCTTCGTAAAAAGAGCACCGCGCTTAGCATCAACTACCGCTTTCTGCCTTTTAGTTGTCGCCCATTTACTGTGTCCCGACATCGCATTCTCCCATCAAAATTAAATAATATCTCTTTATATTTTACCACTTTAATCCTTAAAAGTATAGCTAATCCGTCTATTATTACGCCATATCTTTCTTGCCCAAAAAGTACACATTAATAGTACTATCAAACCATACACCAAAAACACCTGCCATTGATTCTTCGACACTTCTATCAGAAACTGCCTCATCCCGCCGAACCATTCTACTATCAAGATATGATAATCCAACATTTTCGTGGCAACAAACGATGTCATCGTTTCTAATATTGGCGCTCCCGCCAAAACCCCACCTAGAAACACCACCCCCATCACATAAGGCAAACTCGGCATAATTAGTAAATTCGCTACTATAGATATTAAAGAAATCTGACCATAATAATACAAGGTTAAAGGTAAAGTCATCAAAGTAGCCGAAACCGTCGTAAGAACCATCGATCCAATTAAGCCAGGCCTCTTTTTTTCATAAAAAAACTTACTTAATCTCGGTCCCAAAATCATCACACCTCCATAACTAGCAAACGACAAAAGCCATCCAAGATTAAGTAGATAAGACGGATCTATCATCAAAGTAATAGCTGCCGTAATTACAATTATTCTCCAGGCGCTAAGCTTACGTCCACTATACCAGGCAAGAAGCGACAAAATAGCCATAATTCCCGCTCTAGTAATCGAAGGAGTAAGACCCACCATGCACATAAAAAAGATAATAAAAACACCAGAAAATAACACCCCCACAAAACGGGATATTTTAGAAAAAACCTTGCGCATCAAACCAACCAATATAGAAAGATGTGCACCGCTCGTCACTACAATATGAGCCAAACCCGCAACCCTTAGACTCTCATCGAACTCATCTGATATACCCGTTTTTATACCTAATAAATACGACAAACCTAAACCAGCTTCTTTCTCTGGCATTATACTCCTAATTCTACTGGCAAACCAATTACGCACAGTTAACGCCAAGTTTCCCGGGCTTGGCTTCTCCCACTTAGTAACGGTGGGGCGATACATATATCCAACAAATGTTCCAAAACCTTCCGACAACCTCCCTTTAAGCGTAATTTTATCGTCTCTTGCGATTTCTGTATTAGTTTTTAATGAAATAAACAATACTCCACTTTTTATTATTTTTTCGTCCTCGCCAAACTGCAATTCCTTTAACTTCAAATTTATATTTCCCTCATCTACGTCAGGATCGCCCTCAACCGTACCAGTAACCATTATTGTCTGATCATAGAGCTGATGCACATATTCCTCATCAATTAGATTTCGTGAAGCTCTCACAAACGCCAAAACCATTCCCGCAATCAAAGCCATCACGGCAAACGATATCCTT
>JAZRRY010000048.1:0-3685 GCA_045651145.1 Candidatus Nanosyncoccus sp. | reverse complement strand
TAATTTGCTTTCCGTAGTTCCAATTCCACGATATGATAGCGAGTTGATATAAACAAATCTGATTTTGATCTCTGGTATATCTTCGTGCAAAATATTGATCGCTTCGATTGCTTCGTGTGCTACGATATCTCCGCAGGCCGTAAAAACATAATCTGGGTCATCATCAGAGGCAAATTCGTAGATTGAAGCACTATTTTTTTCGAATTCATAGTCAATACAATCCGGATCGGTATACCTGGGGCGATCATTTTTATCAAATGTTGTAAGATTTACAACATTACTTGAATTAATCATAAATTTATAAGCCTTAGCTGCAGCGACGTCATCAATTGGAAAGATGCAGTTCGCAAGATTAGACGGTACACTTAATAATGTACTGATTAGTGCTGGGCTTTGATGTGTGAATCCGTTATGGTCTTGTCTCCAACAAGTCGAAGTGGATAGTAAATTAACTGCCGGCATGGGTTTACGCCAAGATACTTGTTTTGATTGCTTCATGAATTTCATTTGCTGGAGAAGTTGAGCTGTAATAATCGGGAAAAATGCTTCATAGCTACCCATCATTGCTTTTTCATTGTTTGCGAGGTGTCCTGTCATTATCGAGAAAAGGACATTCTCTGATAGTATTTCAATAATTCTACCATCTGCTGACTCTGGCAAATCCCATGACTCTTTTTTTAAGTCTCCCCACGCTCTTTTTTCTACTGTAAATATCTGGTCAAACTTGTTTGAGGTAGTTTCATCTGGCGAGAAGAAATAAAAATGCGGGTCTTTTTTAAACTCGGCAGCTAATAATTCCCCGATCTTTTTAGCTGGCGAAAAAAGCACTACTTTTGTTGTTTCTTTATTCTCAGTCATCTTTTCTCTCCTTTGCCATCTTTGCAACATCCGCCATAATTTCTTCCGGATGATAGCTCTTTAGCCATTCTTCCAATCTTGCTAATTCTTCCGTGTCTGTTTTGGGATTCTTCAAAGGAATTTGATGTGATTCATGATGACGATTCGGTCCACCATATCCCTTTTCTGTACGCATAATATAGAATGGCGCCGCGTCATTTTCATACAAGGCATCCTGAAAATCTTCAGCATTATCACCTTCTATCCATCTTGGCTCGTATCCAAACCCGCGGATCAGCTCATTGACTTCCCTTTCTGACTTCCTAGCATAAATCGACGGCGCGGATATCTTATAGCCATTCAAATGTAGAATCGGTAGGACCTTACCATTATCCTTGCTTTCCAATAGATCGCGCAAATTCAACGAATCAACCGCCGTAGCTGTTTCGAGCTCCCCGTCCCCTATTAGTACTGCTGTAGTTTTTTCGGGATGCCCAAGGCTTAATCCGTAGGCATTCGCAAGAGCGTAGCCTAATTCACCGCCTTCAGTTATTACGTTTGGTGTAATCGGGCTTGCATGGCTAGGAAATCCATCTGGCCAAGAAAAGCTATGGCAAATATATTCCAGTCCAGATTCATCCACTGTGGCCCTATCGTCAATTCTTGCCAGTTTCTCATCTAGCCATAAGTTTGCCTGGAGCGCCGGAAACCCATGTCCTGGCCCTAAGATAAAACTAAAATTAGGATCTTCTCCGTAAACATTCATTAAATTAGCATACACAACATTTATACCGTGGCAAGTTCCCCAGTGCCCAAGTAGTCTTGGCTTAATATCCTCAAAAGTGAGCGACCTTTTTAGTAAAAAATTATCCTTCAAAAAAAGCTGCGCCACCACCAAATAATCGCAGATTTGTACGCGTCTTTTGATTCTTTTAATTTCAGCAATACCCACCACGCTCATATTATAATCCTAGCATAACTAGTATAAAAAATAAAGTTGCAGGGCTACTGCCACCTAACGCTTTCCGCCATTCATAAATTCTTTGATTCGCTCAATTTCGTCACGGAGTGAGGCGGCGCGTTCAAATTCTAAGTTTGCCGCGGCAAGTTGCATCTCCGACGATAGTTGTTTGATAAGCGATGGGAGTTCGTCCTTCGGAATTCGCTTAATATCTAGCTTGTTTTCTTTCTCTTTTTCAGGAATAATTGCCCTTAGTCCCGCCGAAATTTCTTTTTGTACCGAATGGGGCGTAATGCCGTGCCTTGAATTATATTCTTTCTGAATCTCTCTTCTTCGGTTAGTCTCCGAGATCGCTTTCTCCATACTCTCGGTAATGAGATTGGCATACATTATTACTTTGCCTTCTTCGTGTCTGGCCGCGCGTCCAATTGTTTGAATTAATGCTGATTCGCTCCTTAAGAACCCTTCTTTATCAGCATCTAAAATTGCCACCAAAGAAACTTCTGGCAAATCCAGCCCTTCACGCAAAAGATTAATCCCTACTAGTACATCTACTACGCCAGCACGTAAATCACGCAAAATATCGCCACGCTCCAAGGTGTCTATATCGGAATGAATATACGCGGTCTTTACGTTTCTTTCTTTCAAATGATCAGTTAAATCTTCCGCCATTCTTTTAGTTAAAGTCGTAATCAGCGTCCTCTGACCTTTTGCGATGCGCTGATCGATTTCTTCCATCAAATCATCAATTTGTCCATCTGAGCTCCGCACTTCAATCTCGGGGTCAAGTAATCCTGTTGGGCGAATTACTTGCTCGGCCGGCTTTGGTGATACGCTGAGTTCGTAATCTCCTGGCGTTGCCGATACGTAAATTGCTTGATTGATGCGCCTTTGAAATTCCTCATAAGTGAGCGGACGGTTATCGAGTGCAGATGGTAAGCGAAATCCGTAATCCACCAGAGCTAGTTTTCTTGCATGGTCGCCATTATACATTCCCCTAACCTGCGGCAAAGTCATATGTGACTCGTCTACAATCAAAAGATAATCCTTCGGGAAGAAATCTAACAACGTAGATGGCGGTTCGCCTGGTTTGCGTCCGTCCAAATGTCGTGAATAATTCTCTATACCTTTTACGAAACCAGTTTCTTTCAGCATCTCTAAGTCATATTTTGTTCTCTGAGACAATCTCTGCGCCTCTAGGTATTTTTGATGTTTTTCAAAGTATTTCAACCTATCATCGTATTCGGCCTTAATTGTCACTAGTGCTTTTTCTAGTTGATCCATCGGTGTGGCATAATGGGTATTCGGGAATATATGAATATGATCTGGTCGTTCTCGTACTTCAAAAGTCAGTGGATCCACGATCTTCACTTCTTCTAGAGTATCAAAGCCAAACTCAAAGCGGTAGGCGAACTCGCCATTGGCTGGATAAAGATCAATCGTATCGCCCGTTACCCGAAAATTACCTCGTTCAAACGCCAAATCATTACGATGATACTGCATTCCGACCAGACGGCGAATGAACTCAAGTTGATTAAGTGGCGCACGCGGAGGTTCTTCTGAAGGGGGTCCATAGGCTGGCAAGTCGAGGATTAGCGCGCCACCCCCGTGGCGACGGGCGGTGGCGACGCGCCCCGAAGAAGAATCCTCTGGTGCGCCAATTAGCCAATTTCCGTTCGTTTGCCATAGCGACATAGACATCTCGGTATAGTTTTTTGGTGAACCGATGCCGTAAATACAAGATACCGAAGCTACCACGATTACGTCACGTCGGGTCAGTAGTGCTTCTGTCGCTCCGTGCCTCAATCTATCAATCTCGTCATTGATCGCTGAATCTTTTTCGATATACGTATCGGTCGAAGCAATAAAGTCGGAGGCCAAGCGGTC
>JAZRRY010000047.1:0-4584 GCA_045651145.1 Candidatus Nanosyncoccus sp. | reverse complement strand
TGGAAGAAAATTTAATAGAACTTAAAGGTTTAACCAAAAGCTATGGTTATGGAGACGCTAAGTACTTTGCACTGAAGGATTTCGATCTTTCAATCAAACGTGGTGAATTTATCATGATTATGGGTCCGTCCGGCTGCGGCAAAACCACATTACTAAATATAATAGGGTTGCTAGACCGTGCTACTAAAGGCGAATATTTCCTTAACGGCGAAAATGTCATTAGTATTTCTTCTCGTCGTCAAGCTAAGCTACGTGCCAAAAAAATCGGTTTTATCTTTCAAAACTTCAACCTTATCGAAGATCTACCTATTATCGAAAACGTCGCACTCCCATTAGTTTATACAGGATATTCAAAAACAGCACAACTTAAAAATGCTTCCTCAGCACTCAGACGTTTTCATCTCCAAGAGCGAGAATATTATCTTCCCTACCAATTATCTGGTGGTCAACAACAACGAGTAGCGATTGCTCGGGCGATCGTAGGTGACCCTGAAATAATATTAGCAGACGAGCCTACTGGTAATCTAGATTCAAGATCTTCTCGCATCGTTATGGAAGAATTAAAGGCAATCCACGAAGAAGGAAATACTATTATTATGGTCACACATAATCCTGCCCTCACTGTTTATGCTACACGCGTAATTAATATGCTAGATGGGCAAATTGATACTGATGTTAAGACGGTTGCTGATCAAAATCTGCCTCAACCTATCAGTGTAAAAATTAAAAAACGCAAAAAATCTCGGAGGAAATAATTGTGGCTACATTATTTAGAACACATCTTAGATTAGCTCGTATATCCATTAAAGAAAATCGCACACGCTCTTTCTTAACTTGCCTCGGTATAGCCATAGGTGTAGCTAGTATAGTGTTAATTCTTTCCCTAATGGGCGGAATATCTAACTTAGTTAAAAATGAAGTTAATGAAATAGGCTCAGATTTAATTGTTGTCAGGCCTAGCTCTAGTAAAGATTCAGTTACTAGTGTTATAGAAGAATTAACCTCATCAAATTCATTCCAAAATAGCAGCCTAAACTTATCTGACGTGTCTACTATTTCTAAAATTGAAGGTATATCCGCTGTAGCTCCGATCGCTATTTCAAGTAATATGGTAAATTCTGAAAAGAATAATATTTCATCCGTTCAGATTATGGGTACTAATTTAGATTTTATTAAAATAGAGCCACTTGCTATGCATTATGGCTCCTTTCTTAGCGAAAATAACGAAGAGAAATCAGTCATTCTCGGTCGTACACTCTCCTTAGCACTCTTTAATACAATTAATAGCACAATCGGTAAAACAGTAGAAATCATGGGCGAAAAGTTTATGATTGTAGGCGTCCTAGACGAAACCGAAAAATCCATTAATTTTGATAACGTTGATTTTGATAACGCCGTTATTATGGATATTAATAGTTTGAGCAAAATCACTGACTCAGTCCAAATTCAACAAATCAACATTAAAGCTGAAAATACTGATACATTAGCCCAAACTTCTAAGGAAATAACCGACGCTCTTGTCGACCAGAGGCAAGGAGATCAAAACTTTACTGTTTCTTATGGAGATCAAATATCCCATCCCGCCAGCTCACTATTCACTATCGTTTCGGGCATGTTAACCATGGTAGCCGCGATCTCTCTAATAGTAGGCGGAATTGGTGTAATGAATATTATGCTTGTTTCTGTAGCTGAGCGCTCTCATGAAATCGGTGTTAGAAAAGCCGTAGGGGCCTCTTCCCGCAATATCCTCATGCAATTCTTATTTGAAGCACTAATTCTATCAATTATGGGTGGATTATTTGGTTTAATCCTAGGTTACATCTTAGCCTTCGTCATTTCAACCATTACTCCATTTTCTCCTTATGTAAGCTGGTCGATTATTGCTCTCACTTTCCTTACTACACTAGCCGTCGGTATTATCTTTGGTATTTACCCAGCACTTAAAGCCGCCTCCAAAAATCCCATTGATTCCCTCAAACACTATAGATAATAATACGTGTTATAATATTATCAATGAAAGAGTTACTAGAAAAATTACCATTTTATAATAAACTTGTCCTTCCTTATCACTTTGCGCAGTCGGTCGTAGCTAACGCCAAATATCATCACCCAGCACGACAGTTACACGTTATCGGGGTTACTGGTACGAATGGTAAAACCACTACTTGCTTTATGATTTGGCATATGTTAAATCAGGCCGGTATTAAGACAGGCCTAATGACCACTGTAGCATGGGGAGTTGATAAACTCACACCCGAATTAAATCATATGACCACTGTTGATGCTATTACCCTAAATCGCCGTATTTCTAAAATCAAAAAACAAGGTGCAACATATCTAGTATTAGAAGTTACTTCTCACGCTCTTGCCGAATATCGCACGCATGGTATTCCTTTCGAAATCGCTGTTTTTACTAATCTTACTCATGACCACCTAGATTATCATAAAACAATGGATAATTATCGTATAGCCAAAGGTAAATTATTTAAAAAAGCCAAGTTCTCTATTCTTAATGCTGACGATAAGGCCACTCCATATTATAAGAAGCTTTCAAGAAGATACACCACATATGGTATAAAACACGGAGAAAATCGTGCTAAAGATATCAAATTGTCAACTTCTAGCGTTAATTATTCATTTGGTGATATAAATATTGAGACGAATATACCGGGCGAATTTAACGTTTATAATTCCCTAGCTGCAGCTTTAGTAGGCAAACAAATTGGCTTATCTAACTCCCAAATTAAAGACGGTTTAAAAAGTCTCAAATCGGTTGAAGGCCGCATGAATGTTGTAGATGAGGGTCAGCCCTTCACTGTGATTGTCGATTATGCACACGCTCCAGATGCCATCACTAAGGTATTCGATTCTGTCAAAGGTCACCAAGGTCGAATAATATCCGTTCATGGTGGTGCTGGACGTCGTGATCCTTCTACTCGCCCAATTCGTGGCGCAATTCTTGCGGAGAATTCTGATATTGTAATTATTACAGAAGACGATTCCCGCGACGAAGATCCCGAAACTATTGCCTCTGGATTTATTAAGGGCGCCACTAAAGCCGGCAAAAAGCTCGGCAAAGATCTCTTTAAAGAATTAGACCGCGAAAAGGCTATTGCGCTTGCTTTTAAGCTCGCCAAAAAAGGTGATCTTGTGTTAATACTTGGCAAAGGCCACGAAAAAACCATTCTTCGTGCCGACGGACCACACGATTTTGAGGATATTAAAGTAGCTAAAAAACTCCTAAAAACTCTTAAATAAGATTCCTAAAATTATTCTGGCATATACTCAGCTATACCGTCTGTAATTTTTTCATTATTGATTCCAAGCGCATTAGCAATAGCTGCCGCACATGCCATATAAGAAACTGTAGTTTCGCCAGGTATAAATGACGCCACATTAAATACCTCTGATTTAATCGAAAGGGTGGCTTCCGTTCCCTTATTATAAAGCTTTGAATTTAATATCTTCACATCATCACTAGATTGTCCGTATGTGACGATCTTTTCTTTTCCTTTGAATTCAGAAAAAGTATCATAATTGATGTCATCCTGGTTTAATACCACGATTTCAGGCTTCATATCGAAAAGTGTCTTTTCATTATCAAGATACTCTTTAGGTTCCATATCCTTTAGCCCTGTAGTTAAGAAATTAGTCATCGCCGCTACAGTTATTGGTAGTCCATAAAACACATTATCTCTTAGTCCTTCCGCTGGCACGGTTACTACTACATAATTTGCCCCAGCCTTCCAAGCATCACTTAAGAACTTATGTAACATCCCGACCTTAAATGGCTGGTCTGATGCTAAAACTGCTACTTTTTCATCTGTAGACCTTAGTATTTCATGCACATAATGAGCCACGGTGGTCTTCCCTGTCGTACCAGTGATAGCAATTAACTTCATATCGCGCATTGGGTTGCCGTAATATGTTTTCAGTATCTTCGCTCGAATTTTTTGTCTCTTTGCTTTTAACCCACCATTTTTCTTAGATGTCTCTCGCTTTTCCATAATTTTATTCTATCACCTTTCCTTTAAAATAAAAACATCACTCGAGTAGCTTACAAACTAAGCTCACAATTAAATCTTTTTCTTTCGGTTCACTCTCCGCAATTAAAAGCGCGATAGCAGTTAAAGCACGATCCGAAATCTTAGTTTCTCCACTTTTAGTTAAATGAAAATCATTTATTGTTAAGAACAATACGAATAATAACGCGCCAATCCGCTTATTTCCATCGTAAAAAGGATGGTCTTTTATCACGAAATACAGTAGGTTAGCTGCTTTTTGCGGTATATTTGGGTAGAGTTCTTTGCCGTCAAAACTCTGAAATATAGACGCTAAGCTCCCGTCAAATGTTTCGCCGCGTTTTTTACCGAATAAATCTCCACCTTTAATGCTGGCTTTTAGCTGTTCTACTGCCGAATTACAGAGTTCAATTGTAAGCTCTTTTATCTTTTTCTCTTTATTCAAAAAACTAAGATCAATTTTTCTGTTATCAAATTCTTCCAAAGTTTCAAAGCTTCCGGCATATCTAGAGATGACCTCTAGTACTCCGGTTGCTTCTCCAGCATTTAAAACATTTTGCGT
>JAZRRY010000046.1:0-1923 GCA_045651145.1 Candidatus Nanosyncoccus sp. | reverse complement strand
ATAAAATTCCTTGACGAGAGCAAGCGTTCTGACTTCTGCCACAGTAAGCTTGAGATATTCCTTTTTCTCCAAAACAGCCATGATGAGCATTGCCATTTTAGCCTCATCATAAGGTTCTTGACTGTGAGGAAGATCATTTTTGCTTACTTCGCCACCAGGGCCCACATAAATATAATCCTTCTTGATGCGCCGCGATTCTTGCTCAGTGGCTATATATCTACTAAGCATTTCTCGGTATACTTCTATTAGCTCCTTAATCTCTTCGTTTAGCGCACAAATTTGCTCTTCAAGAGAATTATTTTGGTCCAGGTTGGACTGAATTTCTTTTTGAACGCTCTCAGATTTACTTTCAATCTCGCTAAGCTTTTTCTGTTTTTCGGCCAACTTATTACTATCGTTACGAAATGGCACTATGCTCTTCTGCATCAAAGCTACGTTACTCGCAAAGTTATTTTCCGTTCGATCTTCTCTATTAATTTTATTAAGTTTGTTTAAACAGACATCAAAGCAACTATTATATTTATCTATCTTGGTGATCAGCTTCTGGACCTCATTCTCAATTTGTTTTCTTTCTTTCTCTATACGACGTAGTTCTTCTTGACGTTGATTAATTTGGCTCAACTTACGTTCTTTAAGCTCGATTTGTCCTCTAACTTCGAAAATCTCATCCGTTAAAGGTTTTCCTTTGTTAGCCTGGAGCTGAGTTTTGATCTTTTTGGCAGTGTCGCCAAAAGATTCGTCAATTCTCTGCTCCACTTCTGCCTCAGAGCTATCCAAAAATAACGCGAGATTCCAAAAATCAAGCCCAAATTCAATATAGTCCATTATTTTTGCTGGGGTGAATAACTGACTATTCATTGCAGCCTTCCTTTCTTGCCATCATTTTAAGATACCTATTGGTCTTCAATCATTACTCTTGAATATGTCGTAGCTGGTTTAGCCAATAATATTATTATCGTAATATACTTTTATAGGTTGTCAATGATTTTAGCTATCTATAAGAGGTGTGATATAATTAGTCTTATGAAAATTTTAGGGATTGAGACTAGTTGTGATGAAACTGCAGCCTCCGTAGTAGAGGATGGTGCAAAGATTCTGTCGAATGTTGTGGTATCGCAGATTGATATTTTTGCTAAATATGGTGGCGTAATTCCAGAGGTGGCAGCAAGAAGCCATCTTGAGGCTATGATGCCCGTGATAGATAAAGCCCTTGACGATGCCGGCTGTAATTGGGATGACATAGATGCAATCGCTGTAACGCATGCGCCAGGACTGCTTGGTTCACTCTTAATTGGGACATTGACCGCTCGTACTCTAGCGATTTTGCATAATAAACCGTTATATGCGGTACATCATCTGAAGTCGCATGTGTATGCAAATTGGCTATACTCAGGCAATGCTCATATTCATTCTCAGGCCGCGTCCGTCCGGCCCGTCGCCATGGACGGCCGGCGCTCGTCCTCGCCTTACCAGGCTCCGGATTCCCTCGAATTGAACATGAGCCATTGCCCTAGTTTTCCTTTACTGGCGTTAGTAGCGTCGGGGGGACATACGCAGATTCTTTATATGCCAGGACATAATCAGTTTGAGATTATTGGGACGACGCGGGATGATGCGGTGGGGGAGTGCTTTGACAAGGTAGCGAAAATCTTGGGTTTGCCGTATCCGGGAGGACCATCGATTGCGAAAGCGGCTCTAAAGGGAGATGCTGATAAATATAAGTTGCCACATCCGAAATTACCTGGTTTGGATTTTTCATTTTCGGGACTCAAGACGGCAGTTCTTAGAGCTGTACAGAAAGAGGTCGGGGTGCCAATTTCGTATCCGTCGCATAAGTTGAAAGAGTTATTGTCTGAACAGCAGGTATGTGATTTTGCGGCGTCGTTTCAGAAAACTGCGGTGGATATTTTGCTTGAGAAGATG
>JAZRRY010000045.1:0-6587 GCA_045651145.1 Candidatus Nanosyncoccus sp. | reverse complement strand
CAGAAATGTCACCTGCTTACGATGCACATGTGGTAAATTCACTAATGAAGGATCTAGCGATCTTATTTCTCTCCGTGCTAGATACTTCAAAAATCCCCTTAGAGCAATTAAATGATATGCCTGAGTAATTGTTTTAAGATCATCATTGCCATTTTCGGAACCATAACGATTAAGTTTTAACCGGTATTTTCTAATCAATTCGCGCGTAATATCGCCGGGCTTTAAAGCATCCTTTTTTAGAATATCTAAAGAAATTTCCACAAACCGCTCTAAATATAATCTATAATTTTCAATTGTCTTCTTACTTCTTCCAGATTCAACCTCTAGATGCTCCAAAAAGTCATTGATTAGGTCATATATGTCCATGCTTATATTATAACAGAAGATAATTAAATGTTTTTTCGGGGGTGTCCGGAGGCTACGACCGAGGATGAAGGGCGCGGGGCCTACAACGACAGGCCCGAGCGACACGTCCCCCGAAAAAACTATTTAATTATCGTATATGTTAGAGTATAATAAAGAAAAGGAGTTAATTATGGTTAAAGAAAAAGATTTTATTCAGCGTACTCTAGTAGTACTTAAGCCAGACACAGTTCAACGTGGCATCATTGGCGAAATCATTCAACGTTTCGAACGCGTTGGTCTTAAAATTGTAGGTATGAAAATGGTAATGCCAGAAGAGAAGCTTTATCGTGCTCACTATGAAGATATTGGCCAAATGATTACCCGTCGTGGCGAAACCGCATTTCGTTACAATGTAGAATACATGATGAGTGGTCCAGTAATTGCAATGGTACTAGAAGGCGTAGAAGCTCAACCCTTAGTCCGTAAGATCGTTGGCCCTACCGAACCAAAATCCGCTGAAATGGGCACCATTCGTGGTGATTATTCGCATATGAGCTTTGGTTATTCTGACGCCAAGGGCGTAGGTGTACCAAACTTAGTCCATGCATCCGGCAGCATTGAAGAGGCCAAAAAAGAAATCGATCTTTGGTTTAATGAGAATGAACTCTACGACTATTCCGACCTTAACGAAAAATACACTCGTTAGCTAAAAACTCCCCCTTAGGGGAGTTTTTTGATGTTGTACCTTTATAAAACCTTCTTCAAAAACTCTTTTACGCGTGGAGTCTTCGGATGGTCAAAGAACTCGTTTGGGTCACCTTCTTCAATGATTTTACCCTTATCAATAAATATAATTCGCGTTGCGATTTCTTTAGCAAAACTCATTTCGTGTGTCACAATCATGATCGTCATCCCATGATCCGCTAACTCGCGTATTAACGACAAAACATCACCAATTGATTCTGGATCTAGCGCCGAAGTTGGTTCGTCGAATAATAAAACTTCTGGCGACATCATCATCGCTCTTACTATTGCGACGCGCTGTTTTTGTCCGCCCGAAAGTGAAGCTGGGTAAGCATCCGCTTTTGATAACAGTCCGATATGTTTTAATAGTTCTCGCGCCCTCTTCTCAGCCGCATCTCGCTTCATTATTTTTAGCTTCACTGGCGCTAGTAGCAAATTCTCCATTACCGTCATGTTGGAAATCAGATTAAAGTGCTGAAATACCATACCAATATTTCGCCTAATCTTGCGAATGTTTTTCTCGGTCACCAACTCACCATCTAAGTAGATCTCGCCCGATGTTGGCTCTTCTATCCAGTTAATACAGCGAAGAAACGTAGACTTGCCAGAGCCAGAAGGTCCCAATATTACTACACGCTCTCCTTCCGTTAATTTAAAATTAATCCCATTTAGTACTTTATTCTTACCGAACGATTTACGTAAATTCTTGATTATTAATTCTGTGTTATTTTCCATTAGCCCTCCGTATTCAAATCGCTTCTTCGTAAACTCTTTTCAATCCTCTTCACGACGAAGGTAATTAGATAAATCGTAGCTAGGTAAAACAACGCAGCCGTAAACATCGGTACGATATAACTTGCCATATTTTGTCCTGAGCCTATGTCTTTAGCTGCCATATTAAGATCATACATTCCGACCATGCTGACGATAGCTGTTTCCTTGATTACGGTAATAATCTCATTTCCAAGCGCTGGAATGATATTTTTGATAGCTTGTGGTGCTACAATTTTAAAGAAAATTGTTCGCTGCGACAAACCTAGTGCTAACCCAGCTTCAGTCTGACCTTTATCCACCGACAATATTCCACCTCGTATTACTTCTGATGCGTACGCTGCAGAGTTAAATCCAAAAGCAATGATCGCTGTAATGATACTCGGAAATCCTTTAATTGTAAAAATTACAAAAAACATAATGAATAGTTGCAACGCCATCGGTGTGCCCCTAATAATAGTTGTGTATATTCGGCAAATGAATTTTGGCACCACTAGCCATCTTGAGGGCTTCGCCGCATCAATTAAGGCAATCACGGTCCCCAGCGTAATTCCAATTAGAATTGCAAAATACGACACCTGAATTGTCAGTAAGAACCCATGTAGCAGGGAATCAATATATTCCGGAGTGCTAAATAGTTCAACTACCTTATTAAAGAAATCATTCATCACTAAGCCCCATGTATTTTAATACTAGTCTGTCAATCTCGGTCTGACCATCAGCGTCCTCAGTCAGCATCTCACCAAGTACCTCATTAAAAGCTTCCAGCAGCTCCGTGCGTTCTTTATTCACGGCAATCGCATAAGATTCTTCCACTGGATAATCTTCCTCCCTTGTAGCACCAGAATAATATAGTGGCAACGCATCTAAATCTGAATTCTTTTCAATAATATACTTAGCCGCTAGTTCGTCTGCAATCGCGAAGTCCACGATATGCGCCTTTATTGCATCTGCCGCTAGCTGATGCGAATCGATACCTTTAATGGTGGTACCAGTATTCATCAAAACTCCATTTTCAATTTCATCATCCACAAAAAGATAGCCCGTACTTCCAATCTGCGACCCTAGTGTACTCCCTGCCAGTGCTTCCCACACAACATGGTCGTCTCTAAGCGAAGGCGGCGTTTCACGGTCAAATATTACATATTGCACTGAACTGTAATAGGGGATCGTAAAATTAACCTTTTCGGCTCGTGCAGGCGTAATCGTTAGCCCGGCTACCCCTGCGTCGGCGATTTTACCGGCTTCCACATTATCGATGATTACATCAAATTCTACATTCTTTAGTTGGATAGTCTTATTTAGCTTTTCAGCTACGCGATTTACAATCTCTACATCTACCCCAGTGATTTGCCTATCTTCATAGAATTCAAACGGCGCAAAAGGCACATTCGTCTCTACAACATAGTCAGCTTCTTTGTCGCCCTGAATAGAAAAAAACACACTCACTCCCATACCTATCGTTACGATTATAAATAGCAAGATAAAGACTGCGTGTTCAACCTTATGCATAATACTATTATATATTATTTTGTCTACCTAATCCATAATATCTGTATCATTACAACATTTTGAGAAATCTTATCAGTGGAAATTTTTTCCAGATCTGTTATAATTTATTTATGAAATATAGAGCAGGAGAACGCCGAAAGGCCATTGAATACGAGAAGGCCATCGCAGAGTGGTGGAAAAAGAACAAAACTTTTGAAAAATCCATAGAAATACGACCCATTGATAAGTCATATGTATTTTATGATGGTCCGCCATTCATTACGGGCAACCCTCATCATGGTACACTCCTTAGCTCTATTGTCAAAGATGCCGTCCCGCGCTACTGGACCATGCAAGGCTATAGAGTAGAACGTCGCTGGGGCTGGGATTGTCACGGTCTCCCCGCTGAAAATTTTGTCGAAAAGCAACTCGGCATCACGGATCGCCGCGAAATTGGCACCAAGTGGACTCTTGAAGATTACATTAATAAAGCTCGTGAATCTATGGTAGCCAATTCTGAAACGTGGAGGAGTACCATTGATCGCGTCGGTCGCTGGGTTGATTTTGACAATGCTTACCGCACCATGAACAAAGATTTTATGGAGTCTGTCTGGTGGGCATTTAAAAAGTTGTACGAAGCCGGCAAAATCTACGAAGGCCGCAAAGTATTAATGTATGACACCAAATTCGCCACCCCAGTCTCTAAAGCTGAGGTCACTATGGACAACGACGCCTACCAAGTTATCACCGACCCCAGCGCCTATGTTAAGTTTAAGCTAGACGAGGCGATTTCGGAAGATGTTCTTTCGAGGCATTTCGCGACTAACGAGGAGCGAGTTAGCGAAGTTCCGCCCGTAACGACGGGCCGGAACAAGCGTGCCGAGAAAGAATCATCTTCGAAATCGCCTATCTATCTCTTAGCTTGGACTACGACCCCTTGGACTCTGCCTGCCAACCTGTGTCTCGCTATAAATCCATCGCTTGAGTATGGCTTATATGATATAGAAGATGAACAGTTTATTTTAGCCGTAGACCGCGCCAAGGTCCTCTTTGAGGGTATAAAGCCCATCAAAACCTTTAAAGGTGAGGTACTAGTCGGCCTAAAGTACGAACCAATCTTCAAAGTTGCCGATGGTCTCTACGACCTTGGTTTGCGTGGAGATAAGGGAACAGTAATCCGTAAAGACACCTATACTATCTTACCAGGTGACTTCGTCTCTAATGAAGACGGTACCGGTATCGTCCATATCGCCCCTGCTTACGGTGAACTTGACTATGAATTGTGTCAACATCACGAGGTGGATTTTGTAGATTGCTTAGATGAAAATGGTTATTACCTCCCAGAAATGGCAAAGGAGCTTCATTCTCTCGGCGTACGAAATACTGACGAAAGCGGTATTCAGATTTGGGCTGGCAACAAGTTTATCGCCAAATGCCTAGAAGAAAAGGGAATAATCTGGAAAATTGAATATATTCAGCACGAATATCCATTCAATCCTCGTAGCAAAGAGCGTATCATTTACCGCGCTTTCCCATCTTGGTTCCTTGATATTGAGGGACAAAAAAAGCTCATGTTAGAAGAAAACGAGAATATTAACTGGTTCCCAGCCTACCTCAAGCATGGTCGTTTTGCTAAGAATATTGAAGTTGCACCTGATTGGAATCTTTCGCGTGATCGTTTCTGGGCTACTGCCATGCCAGTCTGGAAAGGAGACCAAGGTACCGTCAAAGTAGTTGGTTCATACGATGAACTCTTTGAGCTATCCGGCAAAAGATTAGATGATTATCATCGCCCATGGGTAGATGATGTTACTTTTGATATTGATGGCGAACATTTTGAGCGTATTGAAAAGGTATTCGACTGCTGGTTTGAATCCGGCTCGATGCCTTTTGCGCAACTACATTATCCATTCGAGAATAAAGAAAAGTTCGAAGCTAATTACCCAGCTGATTTTATCGTGGAGTACGTCGGCCAAGTTCGCGCCTGGTTCTACTATGTCCATGCCGTAAATACCGCATTAGCCAGCATCGGGGCCTTCGGCGACGAAGCCAAAAACGGCCCCAAGAACGCCTACAAGAACGTCATCACTACCGGCAGCTTAGCGGGGAACGATGGGCGCAAGATGAGCAAATCTCTTGGTAACTTCACTGACCCCAATGAGCTCATGGATCAATACTCTGCCGATTCTCTCCGTTTCTTATTGCTTGGCTCCCCAGTTCTTTCCGGTGAAGACTTTGCGCTCCTCGATAAAGACGTCTCTGATGTCAATCGCAAACTTGCTATGATTTGGAACGTTTACGATTTCTTCACCACCTATGCCGAATCAGAAGACATAGACTCTGAGGGATTCGAGAATATTTGTTTCGAGACCGTCCGCGACAACGGGAGCGGAGTGAGCAAGGAGCCCCGTGACGACGGGCGTGACGAAGCGAGTCGAGAAACAAATATCTCGAATCCTCTAGACCTATGGATTCTTTCACGCATCTACCAACTCAGAAACGATATCACCGAAGGCATGGAAGAATATAATATCCCGAGAGCCCTAGAAAATATCTTATCATTCATTGATGACATGAGTAACTGGTACGTTCGCCGTTCTCGTCGTCGTTTTTCTAAAAATGATGATGAACAGGACAAGAAACAGGCGTTCGCCACGCTCCATTATGTTCTGATTTATCTTGCCAAACTTCTAGCTCCATTCACGCCATTTCTTTCCGAAGAGCTTAATCAAACAATGACCGGCAACCAAGTATCTGTGCATCTATTAGACTGGCCTGAACCTGGCGAGATCGATTCTAAAATCTTAGAGCAAATGGCTCGCACTCGTCAGATTATTACTGATGCCCTTGCCCTCCGCATGCAAAAGTCCGACACCGAAGATCAAATCAAAATCCGTCAGCCCCTCTCTAAGCTCACCTATGATGGTGATAAACTCAATGATTTCTATGAGCAAATCATCGCTGACGAGGTTAACGTAAAGAAAGTCGAAAACGGCAAAGAATTCACACTCGATAAAACTCTCACCCCAGAACTCGAAGAAGAGGGAAGAGCTCGCGAGCTAATCCGCGCTATCCAATCTGCTCGTAAGCATGCCGGTCTCGCTCCCGGTGATAAAATCAAGCTGTCGTTATCCGTAGAACCACCTAGGCGGCATATAGAGCTTATTAAATCCGAAGTCGGCGCCACCGATATTACAAGAAACGACAATTACGCTCACGACGAAATCGCCAAAATC
>JAZRRY010000044.1:0-4485 GCA_045651145.1 Candidatus Nanosyncoccus sp. | reverse complement strand
CCATGCACTTTCATGTATTCCAACTGCTCAGAACCGGTAATAATAATAGATTTATCAAAATGATAATCCTTCCACTTTGTTAGCACTAGCCCCACGTCTTTAGCTTCATACGTAGGTACTCCTTCCCCATTTATAAATACTCTAGTATGTAGGCCATACTTCTCACCATCAAATATTACAGCCGCCCCACTCATTTCGTATACGCCGTTCTTTAACTGCTCTTTTACAGTCTTTAATCCAAGCGCAGCTACAGTAGATTCTGGATAATACTTATCAAACTTTACGCCAATCGAATCATAAAAGTTTTGAAAATATTCATACGACAATTCTCTACCTTCCCAATAAAGCTCGGCAATAGACGTATCGTGCAATTTTTCAGCATTAATCTTATAGATTTCTTTATTTAACTTAGTGATTTCTAGTTTAGCTACTTCATCATCTTCATATGCTGCCGTGCCTTCGACATAACACTTCCCGATATCATCAATCGTAAGATTCTCAATTTCCTCCTTTTTCAAAGCATACATTGTTTTGGCAACATGTAGTCCCACATCGCCACCATAATTCGCTCTAATCACCTTCGCACCAGCATATTCAAATAGTTTACCTATCGAATCCCCAACGATAGAAGTATACAGGTGCCCAACATGTAACACCTTAAATGGATTAGGATCAGAAAATTCACAAATCACAGTCTTGCCTTCATATTGATCCGATTCCATATTATTATTAAAACCATCACTAAGCAGCTCAATCGAGGTCGCCAGATATTTATCCGCCAAAGTAAAATTAATAAATCCAGGACGAGAAACACTCACTTCCGTTACAGATTTAGTCTCAACTAAATCCGAAACATTCAAATGGCTTTTTATTTCTTCAGCAATCTCCATCGGCGCCTTATGCAATTCACCAACCAACTTCAAAGGAGCATTAGTAGAATAATCTGCTTCAATATTTCCCGGCGCAGGATTTATATCTGCATCAAAATCTAAATTATAGATACTTTTTATTGTTTTTCTTAACCATTCCTTTATCTCTTGCATAAAAATATTATACCATATTTTAAGAGTATGATATAATGGGAATACCAGCGGGTATCGTATAGCGGCTATTATGTATCCTTCCCAAGGATGAGATCAGGGTCCGACTCCCTGTACCCGCACCATAGAATAAAAAAATGAGGGCTTGCTCTTATTTTTTTATTCTTAGGAGTGAGGCCCAGGGAGAGCAATCTCCCTATACCCGCACCATAGAAAGTAAGTCCCGTAGGGGCTTAGTTTTATTTGATATGATGCAGAGAGAAGGACCCATTAGTCTTGTATTTTAATTCGAAGACATAAACACCAAGAGACTCTCTATCTTTCGGGTAAATGTTGCGAAGCGTCCTAAGTGCTCTATTAAAAGTCATACCCGGAAGCACATGGTCAACCCCTTCGACTTCGAGCATTCTCTTGAAACTGCCATACACGCTGACGCGTAATACATCGAACTCGTTTGGACCATAGTTCTCGAAAGTAATGATGTCTCCCTGCTCTACCTTCTTAATTTGCGGGTATCCTACTCGGACTTCAAGACTCTTACTCCCGTTTTTGAGTTGACGGAAGTATTCTTTTTTAACTCTCCAGACGTGTTTTTTTGCCATCGTTAATCAACTCCTTTTAGTATTATATAGATGACATTATACTATCTTCATTATTATATCATGAAAATAGAAAATTGCAAGGAGCTATAGCAGGGTTAGTCGGCGTTTTCGAATTGAATATATTCATGGATTTTACCTTCAGCACTAAAAGTATCAAAACGATTGGCAAATTCCGTAAATGGAACTTTAATCGATACAAAATTTACTTCTGTATTATTCTTCTTAATTAGCTTTACAAAATAATACCCATCTCCGTTCATCGAGATAAACTTACCACTACTTTGGCCAGGTTCTAACTTCATCGCCTCAGTAGCACGTCCACCGTCTATGTTTTTGCTATCCACTAAGCCACCCGTTTCCTCATATATTATTTTGTCGCCCAACTCCTCGGCCACAGCCTGGTAATCATTATCATTTCCTGCCAACATTTTTTCCACCTCATTAGCTACTTTATTTGCACTTTCATCTATTGCGACATTCACCTCAGATTTCAAGAGCGACAAATAAAGCAGATGCTTATACTCATTTTTATCTAAACTAAAATTATCATCAATTATTTTTAAGAAACCTTCTTCACTACGGTCAATTCCTCCAATCTTAAGATGGCGCTCAAACTCTTCATCTATCTGTTCATCAGAAATATTAATACCTAATTCCCTAGCCAACTTAGCAGCAAATGTATATTTTTCGGCCTCCGTAAGAGCCACACGCTTATACTCGTCACGAAGTGCTTCAGCCGAATCCTGATCAAACTGACTACCGGATTGCCGTTCAATCGAAGTTATACTACTTCGGTATAGCATCAAGTAATCCGAAAAAGGTACATTTTCTTCGTCAACTTTCGCCACCGAAACAGGAATCACCTTAGTAATCCGGTAAAGCGGCTCATCTGTCATTCCTAAACGATAAAGCGCCAACCATCCTCCCACCACAATTATAGCCGTAATTACAAGAGCAATCAGGATCGTATTCATCACTATACGATGCTTTGTCCACTGCAGAGGATATTTGAACTTCCGCCCCGTAGCAAGTACCTCCTCACGACGCTCTTCCACTTTTTCTTGTTCAGATTGTTTCTTCTCTTTTTTCTTCGATAAGTTCATGTTATAATTATTATAGCATATTTTGGCTCCGTAGCTCAATGGATAGAGCGGCTCCGTCCTAAGGAGAAGGTTGTGCGTTCGACTCGCGCCGGGGCTACCATTTTTTTATTAGCATAAAAGCTTTATCACTTTATGGACACAGTGTAGAGTTTATCAGAAAGAGCAATCGCGAACGTGATCACTCAACGGATGCATACGTCGACAATATAAAATGGGAATTCAAATCGCCCACTGCCAAACACACCAAAACAATATGTGACCAAAGATGGGAAAGTTCTTGACGCCATACCATAAAGTAGTATAACCGTAATCAATAGAAACTCCCGAAAGTTGCCAGTCTTCTACTCCGGAGTTTCTTTTTTAAAAAAACTTTAGACTTGGCAGCAGAGCCGCCAAATCTATTTCCCTTGTTTACCAGATATTAAGCATGCTGTAGGAACGTCTATACTAGCCTCTGCAGTATCGTTTGCTAGGGTATTAGAAGATACCAAAATAAAGCCAGAGAGCATAGCTAAACTAGCTAAACCAAGACTAATAATAGATAACTTATTTGTATTCATATAGTATGGTTTTAACGTTAATGGTTATAGTATATATAATGGCGTAATTATTGTGAAAATGGCAAAAAAGTATTCAGGCGAAAATGGACCACCTTTTCTATTATCAAACAAAATATTACCTAGCTATCAGCTACTATACATCTGACAGTATAACCATGAACCTTAATATAGTAACCTGTACCTGGGTACATCACAGAATCAGTCAGATATAGATAGGCGCTACGTTCATAATCATTCGAAGTAGATGACCAATAGTAGCCATAACCACCTCTAAGGTATGTTGTAGAATTGGTAAATGCACCCGCATAAAGAAAATTATTTGGATAACTTCTAAATCTAGTAGACATAACTGCTCCAGTAGGGGTTGAGCTACTATTCGCCTTAGCCCCCCCTTCTGGCCCACCTAAGGCTACACTAAGAGCTCCCAAGCTATCGTTTGCTATGGATTGATTACCTATAGGTAGTTTCCAGCCAATAGGACAAATTGAAGTAGTGTCATGGTCTCCGTCGGTAGTATAATTAGTAGTATCGGCAATAGCGGCTGACCAAGTATAGTAATTGCCGTAGCTATACATACCAGCATTAGTGGCACTATTAGTAGCAGTGTTAGAGGTAGGATTGCTAGGACGATTGGCGGATGAAGATTGGTGGTTCCAATTATTATAGCGTGGGAACCTATAACCCTGATTAGATCCGGATATTGTAAGTTTATCTTGTACGCCAGACCCTATAGTGTATAGACTGTTTGCTACAGTGGAGGCAGAGAAGTTAGCAGACTCCGGATCGGCTAGCCCAATAAAAGTAGAGGTATTATAACCTTGAGAAAGGCTTCCATCCGTATTGTGAGCTGCAGTGTTATCTAGCCTCAAGTTCTCAATCATCCAACAATTACCATCGGCTAGTTTGGCGATGGCATAAGTATCATTATCTCGGCTATCAGTTAAAGCGGAAACGCTAGCTAGTGTAGCAGTACCATTTCCTGGTGCTGGAGCTGGATCTAAGGTGCCATTGGTGGAGTTACATAGCTCAGTTACTTTACTAGAGTCTTGTAAGCTACCTACAGATTTTACCCATACAGCATAAAGGCTTAAACCATTTGCCGTAGTTCCTTCTGGCACTGTGATGGTTTCTTGTGGACCATAGAAGTGAGCCTCTGGGTTAGTGTCATAATCAAATACAT
>JAZRRY010000043.1:0-3156 GCA_045651145.1 Candidatus Nanosyncoccus sp. | reverse complement strand
TTTTTAATTCTATATTATAGCCGGTGAGAAGCCAGTTGATGGCAGTGGCGGTAGCCGAATCGTAATTGGCGTGACTTCCAAGGCCATCCACGTCTTTCTCTGGGGCGATTAGATTGCAGAGCTCGTCGGTAAGTTCTTTTTTCTGAATTGGAAGCTGGATGATAATACCAGAAATTGATGGGTCGCTACTGGCACGAATGATTTCTTCTTGGAGAGTATCAGAATCTTTCGTGCAAAAATCAATCACTTCTACACCGATATCTGCACCGTATTTGATTTTAAGATTGACGTATTTCAGGATTACTGGATTATCACTATCACGGAGAATGAGAAGTTTAGGTTTTTTACTCATTTTGTGGACTTGATGGACTTGACGTTCTTTAATAAAGCCAGCCAGTTCGCGGCCGTCTAGGATTTTCATTGAATCTCCATGGGTTCTTGTTCGAGCCAATAACCAAATTTGTCGTAGATTTTGCCGACGATTTCACTTCGGGCGGCTTTTAAATCATCGTAGCTTTTGGCGGATTCGTTAATGAGTACTAGTGGAGCTTTATCGCTGACGCGCATACCATGTAGGAGCGCGCCTTTAAGCCCAGCCCGTTCGATTAGCCAACCAGAATTGATCTTATTCCCATCTTTGCTGTGATAGACTGGATAACCTTTGGACTCGGCAAGCTTAGCATCGGCATCATTTAAGTAGATATTTTTGAAAAAAGAGCCAGAACTAGCTTGGTCTAACGGATCTGGTAATTTGCTGGCGCGAATATCGCTTACGATTTGACGAATGCTTTTCGGGCTGCAATCAGTAATATTGTTGGCCGACATGTATTGTTCGATAGAATTATAAAAGGGGCGAGGCATTTCGCCGGATTTAAGTTGGAGGGTGATAGAAATAACAAAATAGCGATTTTTTTCGGTAGTATTTAGAATGCTTTTACGGTAAGAAAAGTGGAGGTCGGATTTTTGGAGGGTTTTGTAAGAATGATCGGTAGTATCATAAACTTCGATTTCTACCAAGGTGTCTGCGATTTCTTGGCCGTAAGCTCCGATGTTTTGGACTGGGGCTGCGCCGGCTAAGCCAGGTATTTTACTTAAAGCTTCGATTCCGGTGAGACTCCTAGCGCAGGTGTAGTCGACGACGTCGTCCCAATATTCGCCACCCATCACTTTTATATAAATCATGGAACGACTAGGCACCTCTTTTTCGGACACACGTCGCTTTGCTCCAGCGTCCCAAGGGGCTTTCGAGTCCGTTCGGCCAAGCTTATGGTCCTCAAAAGAGGTACCTGAGTCGTTCCGTGACTCATATTTAGAGTTAAGGATGTCGGTCGGTGTCTGGGTAATTTCGATACCTTTCATACGGTTGATGATGATAACACCGTTAAAGCCTTCATCGTGACCAATGGTATTGGCGCCGTAGCCAAGTATAAAGGTAGGCAACTTAGCTTGAGCGGCAAAGTCGTAGGCATCAGCGACTTCGTTACGGTTTTCGACTTCGATTACGTAGCGTGCTGGCCCGCCAAGTCGCATAGTAGTTAGACTAGAAATTAAGATGTTTTCGTTAATCTTCATATGCTGATTATAGCATAAGATGACGATTTTAGGGTGGGAGATAGCTCTGGATATGTTTATTTATGATATAATCGTGATATGAAGAAAAATCGCAGGATTATATATAGTGCTGTGTTTATACTTATTTGCCAACCAATTTTAAACGTGGTTGCGATTTCTGAGAGTCAAGAAAAAACAATTATAAAACGTTGTGATGATATCAAGGCAGACCTAAGGTTAGTGCAACGAGATGATGCTAAGGCCAGGGTCCACTTAGGTACTTATTATGATGATATTTTGTCAAATTACATAACACCGTTAAACGTAAAATTAGTTGAAAAGAATTTGTCTAATGCGGGATTTATTGATAATCAAAATGAATTTGTCAAAACGAAAACTACATTCGTAGATGATTTTACAAAATATCAGCAAATGCTTGAGGAATTAGTAGCAATGGATTGCAAAAATGAGCCAGAAAAGTTTTATGATGAATTAGTAGACGTTCGGCAACGACGTAAAACCATGGAACAGGACGTACTAAAAATGAGGCGCTTAGTATCTGAACATATTAGCCTGGTGGAGAGTATAAGGAGTAAACTATGATAAGGAGAAAAAGGCTCAGCAGTAATCGTAGTTTGACTAATGGCGGTAGGAATTTGGTCTTACTTGGTGTATTTTCTACGATTGTGGCGCTAACGACGACGGGAATTTCGTTGGCAATTTACCATAATTCGGGTGATATTTATCTTGACCGTTCGCGTCCAGGCTATTTGCCAGATGAGGAAGAAATAGAAAAGGATGAAGTTGAGGAAGAAGAATATGATTTTGGCAAGATCGAGACGCTAGATATTGAGACGATAGAGGTATATCTAGAAAATTTGAATGCAGAAGCGAGGTCTCTAGATGAATATAGCAATTCATTTAGTGCGGGGGCTTTGTCGGATGAAAAACTAGGTATTACTGAATAGTTGAGCTATTGATTTTTTAAAAAATTGCTTTATACTTGAAATTAGCATGAATAAAAAGCGTAAACAGCGTGGGCAAAAACTGAAAGTTTTTGGAGTAGTTTCGCTAATAGCTTTGGCTGTTGGAGGTGTATTGGCAACCGTTGGAATGTCACAGGCCGTGAATAAAATTCGTGGCATCGAAATGTCTAGGACGCCCGATGTGATTTTAGCAAGTGCAGGCGTAGAAGATGGCAGTGAGGTTACACTCAATGTCATCTTTTTTGATCAAATGGCTGATAATTGTGTGAATATTTATGATTTAGACCAAAATCAGGCTTTGAAAGCACGCCAATTTGAATGGTCTCAGTGTGATTATTATAATAGTAAGTTGGAACAGGGTTTGGTAGATTATTATTTGGATAGTGAATATATGCCGGTGGGGTTAGGTGGGTCTTATATTACGAATCGGGGAATGACGGATCTTTCTCGGTGGTATTCTAATGTGGATGGTAAGAGCCAGAGTTATATGGGGCAGTTAAGTTTGAAATATACTAGAAGTAACGCAATGTTTTCATATAAAAGTGACGAATTTTATCCAATAGATGATGCAAAATTTAGCGCTGATGATTTTGTGAATCGGGATGGACATAATCATTTA
>JAZRRY010000042.1:0-3482 GCA_045651145.1 Candidatus Nanosyncoccus sp. | reverse complement strand
GACAACCATTAGAAGATAAAACTATCTCTATTTCTAGATCAAATCATAAGACTGTTTATCCTGCAGATTTTATGCTGGTAGCCACCATGAACCCGTGTCCTTGTGGTTATCTTGGGGATCCTGCACATGAATGTAGCTGTACGGAGCTACAAATACAAAATTACAAGAAAAGGCTTTCGGGGCCGCTTTTTGATAGGATAGATATGGTTATTGATGTAGAGAGGGTTGATAATGCAAATCTTCGCCTTCCCTGTTCTAGTAAAAACACAGAGCATATTGTTGCAAAAAGTAACATAAAAGAGGCTATCGGGCGTCAAAGGTTGAGGTATGGTAGGGGTGGTATTTATAATGGTTCCCTTTCGTCTTTTGAGGTTGCCAAGATGCTAAAGCTGGAACCTTCTGCCGAAAAGCTACTGGCTAATGCTTCGGAAAAACTCAGCCTTTCTGCTAGATCATACTTTAAGACTATAAAAGTCGCACAAACAATTGCTGATCTAGATGGTTTGGACATCATTAGACAGAATCACCTCGCTGAGGCGCTGACCTATCGCAAGCGCTAAGTAGCGATCGTGTTTTTCGAATAAACTCTTGTATTTTCCCTAGAATTTGATATAATATATCACAGGTTAATTCAAGAGAAGAAAGGACTATCATCAAAAATAATTCACGGACTAGGTTAAACGGAGATATTCGTTATCCTGAGGTCCGCGTAATCGGTTCTAATGGGGAGCAGCTAGGCATTATGTCTAGTCGTGAGGCCCAACTTCTGGCGAATGAACAGGGCGTGGACTTAGTGGAAATTGCCGCTAATGCCAATCCGCCGGTCGTTAAAATTATTGACTGGGGTAAGTTCCAGTATCAAAAGATGAAAGAAGAAGCCAAGAATCGCAAAAAGGCTCGTGAAAAACAGTCAGAGCTAAAGCAAATGAAAATTGGCCTCAAGATTTCAGAAAACGACCTTAACATCAAAGTCCGTAAAATACGTGGTTTTCTTGATGACGGAGATCGAGTGAAGATTTTAATTATCTTTCGCGGTCGCGAAATGGTTCATCGAGAGATAGGTAACACGCTCCTAGATAAAGTTGTTTCTATGCTAGGAGATGACGTAATCCTAGAAAGCAAACCACAAATGAACGGACGCAACCTATCAGCCCAGGTACGAAAAAAGTAATTTCCTACTTTCAAGGCCGACTGATTGTTCTTTAGTATGACATCGTCATACATTTATATTAACTATAATCTAAAGGAAAACCTAATATGCCAAAGTTAAAAACGCATAAAGGCACAGCTAAGCGTATCAGAGTTACTCGTTCTGGGAAACTAATGCGTGAGCGTGCTTACGGGAATCATATTCTCGCTAAAAAGTCTAAAGCCAGAAAGCGCAATATTAAGACTACCGCCACCGTGAATGGCAAGATTGCTAAAAACATTAAGAAGGCGTTAGGAGTTTAAGATGAGAATAAAAAGAGGTGTCGCCGCAAGAGCGAAACATAAGAAGATATTAAAATCCACTAAGGGTATGCAACATTACCGCACCCGAAGCTTCCGTCTCGGAAAACAGGGCGTGATTAAGGCTTTGCGTTATAGCTATCGCGATCGTCGTAATCGTAAGCGTGACCTTAGGGCACTCTGGATTACCAGGATCAATAACGCATCGCGAGAGTTGGGTGTTTCTTACTCACAATTAATCGCTGGTATGAAGAACAAAGGAATTAATCTTGATCGTAAAATTTTAGCCGATCTTGCAGTTAATAATCCTGAGGCGTTCAAGAAAATTGTTAACACAGTGAAGGAGAAATAAGATGGCTATTTGTGAGATTACTGGCAAAGGTAAGATGTATGGCCATAATGTTTCATTCTCTCAGCGCCATACGCGTAAGGTTTTCAAGCCGAATGTTTCTAAGAGAACTTTGATCATCAATGGGCAGAAGGTGAAATGCAATGTTTCGACTTCAGCGCTTCGCACTTTGAAGAAAAAGGGATTGATCGAAGATCCAAAGACTCGTGCCACTAAGAAGACGGACAAATAATTTATATCAAAAAAACTGACCTTCTAGGTCAGTTTTTTTGATGAGCCCTCTTTAAGCCGGGTTCTGTAATCGCCCCGAGGGGAGACTAGCAATCATCTATCTAGACGCTGTATTGCTACAGTATTCTAGCGGTGAGCGTGCGTCTTCGAGCAGAAGCTAATAGCACTCCTTGCAACAGGTAGGGTTTGCCACTGAACCGTATCACTACGATCCACTGTGGGCTCTTGCCCCACTCTTTTCACCCTTACCAGCAAGCTGGCGGTATTGTTTCTGTGGTACTTTCCCTATCCTTACGGACGGTCGCCGTTAGCGACTACCCTGCTCTATGTTGCCCGGACTTTCCTCTTGGTTGACCCAAGCGATTGCCTTTCAGGCTCCCTGTAATTATATCACTAAATGAGTAGTTTTTAAACCCTATCTGGCTTGCTCATCAGGTATTCTACCATTTGACCAGCAATATCGGTGCCAGTTATTATTTGACATCTTGGAAAGAAGCATGGCATATTTACTTCAGCAACTTTAGGCCCATCCCCCGTAATCATAATATCTACACCGCCAAATTCTAAGCCAAGAGATTTTACGGCACGAATTGCAGTATCATTGATCTCCGAACCAAATTTCTTAGGAGAAACGTTCGGCATCTTCCCCTCGTTGGAGCGAAAATCTCCTTTTGGAGCTGAATACTCGATAGAATCAATCACTTTGCCACCTAGTACGATTAACCTCGCAGTAGATGTTACATTGCAATATTCTTTCATAACCACCATATCTCCTTGCTCGCGCAAATAATCTGATACCGAAAAGAGACTCTCTCGACTATCTACGCGCATTACACCAACTCCATGACTACCACCTAAGGCTTTAAGGCATACTGGGAACCCACCTAGCTCGTCGACGCACTCCATTAAGGATGTCCTATCTTTAGGGAGAAAATTAATGGTTTTAGGTGCTGGAACATTAAACTTATCAAACAACATTGCATCAATTCTTTTTAAGAATAAAGCATTGTAATCTTTATGAAATGATTTCGCACCACTCAAAACCAATTCCCACTCTAGCTCAGCTGCACCATAATGAGACCCCGTAGAAATACGATATACGGCATCACCTTTTTGTACATTTATGCTAGATGGGCGAATCTGGTCCGGGATAAGGATTTCATAAGGTATATTGCGTTTTTTGCAGGCTTCGGTCAATAGATCTGTTGTGGTTTTTTGTTTTTCTCTAGTGATTATATATAGCTTCATGCTATCCTTCCCTTGTTTATTAGGCGCCAACCCGATCTTTGCCGTTGCGACGAGGAGCGTTGTGTTCAATGTATTCAATAATCTTAGAAGCAACGTCGCGACCAGTAACTTTCTCAATTCCAAAACCCGGTGAAGCGTTGACTTCGAGTACAAGTGGACCCTTTTCTGAGCGCATCAGATCTACGCCACAGATATGGAGCCCCAT
>JAZRRY010000041.1:0-11850 GCA_045651145.1 Candidatus Nanosyncoccus sp. | reverse complement strand
TGATTTGGGGTATTTTGGAACACGGCGCCATAGTCAATACTGGTAAATGCCAAATTATTTGCTTCAGTTGCACCCGCAGTAATGATAAGATCTGAAGCTTTCGCACCAATCGCATGAGCAATCGCTCCTTTAGCTAGCTCGTAATCGGCATTCACCTTTTTTGCTGGTAGATAAGCGGCTGAAGGGTTGAAAAACTCACCCAAAAAATATAGTTCCATCGCCTCAAGCACTTTTTTTGAAACAGGCGTAGCCGCCGCATGATCAAGATAAATCATTTTAATATTATAACATATTTCTACTCAGTTTCAAATACGCCCACGAATTTATATTCGTCGTCGCCGTCTTTTAATGTCAAAATCCCATCATTTTGGTTAAGCTCGTATTTGTATTCATTTTCTAAAGTGTAAAGCCAATCAGTTTCAATCTTAAGCTCGCCATCATCTAGTGCCCAGGCAAAATCGTAGTCGTTAAGATGATTATTAGAAGTCAAAGTTCCTTTGCCGATTTCAGTAAACTTCCAAATCACCTTAGATTTGCAATCTGAATTATTCTCTTTATCCTGTTCGCAATTCGAATCGTCTTCCATCACCCATTCTTTTGCCGAAATCAGATATTCGCCATCCTGCACTGCTCGACCTCCAGACAGCTGTAATATTAAAAAGATTACGCCGACAAGCATTGTTACGAGCCCAACAGCAAAGACAATTATCGCAATTAACTTTTTTCTAGGCTTTTTTTCTGGCTTAAAAGCCTCGGCTAACTTTTCCATTTGTGCATTTTTGCTCGTATCGTCTTTCATGCTTATATTTTAGCATAAAAATAATGGAATTATAAGTTAAACAAATTTAATGCGTTTTTAGTCGTGATTTCTGCCACGGTTTTAAAATCTAGCTCTAGCTTGGTGCTCAGCCAATTGGTAATTTCGCGTATGTAGGCTGGCTCGTTCGTACCTCCTCGATGTGGTACGGGTGCCAAAAATGGAGCATCGGTTTCTAGTAGAATTCTTTCTAGTGGCGGAGTTGGCAAAGTTGAATATGTAGCGAGGCCGTTTACGCCTACATAAAAATTGGTTTCATTTAGAACCCTTTTTAATGTCTTCTTGCTATCCGTAAAAGAATGCACCACTCCGCGCACGGCTGGAAAGTTACTTACCACTGCAAAAAAATCTGCAAATGCCTCGCGCACATGAAAAGATACTGGTAAATCATTATCAATCGCTAGCTGTAGCATCTGCTCAAACAGTTTTATCTGCGCCTCGCGATTATAGCCCTCATAATGATAATCCAACCCCACTTCGCCAATCGCGACTAGGTCATTGGAGTATGACTTTTTGTCGTTTGTGGTGGGCAATTCGGAATACACTTTCTGCGGGCTTCCAGAGGTTACGACCGAGGATGAGGGTGCGAGCCCCTTGAGCGAGGGCATGAGCGACCCGTCCCGAAGAAAGACGTATTCGGATTGCCTACTACAATATTCGGGGTGTAAACCATAAGTCCAATACACATTTTCGTGCGAATTTGCAAAATCGCGAGCCGCCAGCGAATCTTCGTGCGACGTGCCAATGCAGATGATCTTCTCTACTCCCGCTTCGTGCGCTCGTCTTAGCATCTCTTCAGCCTGCTTATCCGTAAAGAATTTTCTATCATGCAAGTGACAATGTGTGTCGATAAGAGTCAAGAAACTCTCTTCCGAGGACCATAAGCTTGGCCGAGCGGCCATGAAAGCCCCTTGGGACGCTGGAGCGCAGCGACGCGTGTCCGAGGAAGAGGGTTTTTGGCTCTTATCCATTACGATTTTCTCGCTTTCGTTTAATCGGATCTAATTGTCTTTTGCGTAGTCTCAATGACTTAGGTGTAACTTCAAGCAGCTCATCATCTAGCAAAAAGTCTAAACATTGTTCAAGTGATAACTGTGTGTATGGTGTAAGCTGAATAGCTCCGTCCGAAGCGTGTGTTCGCATATTAGTAAGCTGTTTTTCGCGACAAATATTAATATCAATATCTTCCTTTTTATTAGATAATCCCACAATCATACCTTGGTAAACTGGCACCTGAGGAGGAATAAACAAAACACCTCTAGCCTGAGCGGCGTCTAGCGCATATGCAGTCGACACGCCATCTTCGAAGGACACCAGCGCCCCATTGCGCTCTGGCCTGTAATGACCTTCGACTGACCTATAGCCACTCGGAATACTCGACATTATGACCGTACCCTTAGTAGCAGTCAACAGATTATTGCGAAGGCCAATCAAAGCCGCTGTTGAAATTTCGTAAACGAATCTGGTCGACCCAGCAGTTGTGATTTCCTGAGTTTTAAGCTCTGCCTTACGGATACCTAATTCTTGCGATACTGCACCGACAAATTCTGGTGCCACCTCGATAGTCAAATCTTCCATTGGCTCGCATTTTTTGCCATCGATCTCACGATAAACTACTTCCGGGCGTCCAGCTTCAAGCTCGTAGCCTTCACGACGCATCGTTTCGATTAAGACCGACAGATGCAGCTCTCCCCTACCAGAAACCTTATACCCAAGGCCATCGGGTTGAAGTCTAAGGGCGATATTGGTCTCTAATTCTTTCTCTAATCTCTCTGCAATTTGTCTCGAGGTCGTAAACTCACCTTCGCGACCCTTTAAAGGGGAAGTATTTGGTCCAATATAAATCGAAAGCGTAGGGGCCTCAAGCTCGATACCTGGCAAAGGCTCAGGATTGTCGCCGGTTGCGATCGTATCTCCAATATTGGCCTCAGTGACACCAGTCAAAGCCACGATATCTCCCGCAATTGCTTCGGTCACCTCTTCCTTGCCTAATCCACGATAGGAAAAAATCTGGTCAATTTTGCCTGGTCGCATGGATACATCTCCTGAGGACCATAAGCTTGGGCGAGCGCCCTCGAAAGCCCCTTGGGCCGCTTGAGCGTAGCGACGCGTGTCCGAAGGAGATGTATCATGCGACCATCGCAAAACCTTCACAGATTGACCTTTCTTGAGCTTGCCTCGGAAGATCTTACCGATGCAGTATTTGCCGAGATAATTATCCCCGGCGAGTGCAGCCACGAGTAGCTGTGCCGATTCCGAATCTATATCAACATCAGGCGCTGGAATATCGTTAATGATTGACTCAAAAATCACATGCAAATCATCGTCGAGATTAGTCGTCTTGCCAGCTCTGCCTTCGCGCGCTATCGCATAATAAACTGGATAAAAGAGTTGCGATTCATCTGTCGCAAGTTCCAAAAATAAGCTCTCTATTTCCGAAAGCACCTCGTCGATGCGGGCTGCTGGCTTATCGATTTTGTTAATAATTACTACTGGCTTCAAATTTAGCTCCAGAGCCTTCTGTAAGACAAATTTAGTCTGTGGCATTGGGCCTTCCTGCGCATCCACAATTAAAAGAACACCATCTGCCATGTTGAGTGTTCGTTCTACCTCGCCGCTAAAATCAGCGTGTCCTGGCGTATCGATAATATTAATCTTATACCCATCATAATATACACAGCTCTGCTTAGCGGTAATCGTGATTCCGCGCTCATGCTCCTGGTCCATGGAGTCCATAATTAAAGTCTGCGACATCTCGGCTTGGTTTTCTCTAAAAGTATGAGATTGCTTTAAAAGCCCGTCGACTAGAGTTGTCTTGCCATGATCCACGTGCGCTATAATCGCCACATTTCTGATTAAATCTTTATTTAAAGTCATAAGGGCAATTCTACCATAAATTGACAAAAATATCAATCTGTGATATAATAAAATTATATGGCTAATCGAAATAAACATCTAAATATGAATCAAGTATACGAACCCGAACGTTGCTGGGTTGGAGACGTTCATAAAATATGCTATAAGACTAAGGCAGAGGCCGAACTAGCCGCGAGGGTTGCTGAATATGATCACCATACCGAGCACTTGTCGGTTTATAAATGTGAGTATGGTGATCATTGGCACTTAAGTTCTACTTAGCTTGTCCAGTGTTTGGTGCTTTAGGTAAAACTTTTTCATCGGTTGTTTTTGATGCTTTTTCTCCTAAAAATACACCTTCTAAATACATATTATCACCTTCACCCCTCACATCTTCCGTGAGCGGAATTAGTGTAACAGTATTATTTACCGAAGGATCTAGTCCGGAAATAGTTATACTTTTTTCTGTGGTAGTACCAAGAATCCGGTCATTCAAAATCACCAATGTCTTTATGCCGTCGGTCTCATAATTAATTGTAACTTCATTTGTAGAGGCCCAAGAAGTCGAAGTGATTTTAAGTGAAGGTTTCGAAATGGCCGTATCGTCTTCTTCAACTCTAGGTAAGCTATCATATCGCTCCATTATATAATCTGTTAGTAGGCTTAGCTCGTCTAAATTAGTTACTACTTGCCCGTCAGTCTGCACGGCTAGCTCTTGATAAATTGCCTCATTCTTAGGTTCCGAAATAATATAGAAATTGACGGGATCAATTGATTTGCTAAGTTTCACTACATCACTAGTCTTGATACCGTCCCTGTCCGGCTCCAAGAAACCAGCGTCAGTTAGTACCACCAAGGATTTAGTCGCACCGTATCGCCAAGTTAAAGTTTGCATCGCATTAAATGAGGCAGATAGCAGTGATTCGTTAAGGTCTCCGCCTCCATCAACCCTTATTTCATCAAGCTTTTCCTTGAATACCTCAAGCGTACAAGTGTCAAAATTGCACCTTTCTTGCAAAGGGTAAGGGTCGTTTAGATCGCGATAGTCAAATAAAGCTACCCTACCCCCTGATTCTAAAGTCTCTTTAGCTAATCTATAAGCTTCGTCTTTATACTTATTTATAAGACTACTCATCGAGCCCGTAGAATCAATCAAAATTGCCGTATCGTGTGCCGACGCTACGCGTGCATCCAAACCAAAAGAGTCTACAATCTTAGAAAAAATCACTTTCGAGGCGTCTTCATATAAGTTATCGGAAATATAGCTGACGTGGTCATTGATACTTAAATGGGAGCTACAAAAGATATCGCTTTTATTGCACCATGTACCCACTTTACCGATCAAATCTTCCGGCTCGTATGGTACATAGGCGCCAAGTAGTCCTTTGTAAGCATGGCAATCAGGTACGTACATCCGATAATCGGATAAATTTTCATTTTTACACGCAGATGGATATATTCCTTCACCTTCAGGTAAATATAGTTTTGGGTCGCCAAAAGTAGCCGCATATATTAATTTGTTATGGTTTAGCTCCGAAAGAGCCTTAGATATCACCATTGCACCTTGAGAATAACCACTGATTACGTATTTAGTATTAGGACAGCTAGCGCTATTTACTATCGCCTTTAATTTTTTAACACCAGAATCTACGCTCTCGCCAAACTCATAAGCGTCACCCGATCCAAAATATGCACCAAGCGCGACGCCCAGATTGTCTATACCGACCCCTACTGCCGGGTAATCTAAGTCGAAAAACTCATACGAAATACTACTTCCGGCCAGTCTATTCTCGAGATTTGCCTTGAAATCTAGATAATTCGGGTCGTTATTCAGTTCGCCACCAGAGCCTCTCGCAAACACCACCTTAAGATCCGGGCAACTTGCGGCCCGCGTCTCTTTCCACGGCGGAGCAAATCCAAGAAGCGAAATCGCTAAGAATAGAAATGAAATCTTGATTTTTGGTTTTTTTCTTGTGGTTTTGGAAATTATTTTTCCTCGCATTTTTACTCCTTTATTATAGTGGGGGTATTCTAAGCACGGCCTAGACTAAAATACAACCCCCCCTCTACGCTTGTGCTATAATACATACTATGAGCAGTCAAAAAGATTGGGACGAATACTTTATGAAGATCGCCGAAACAGTATCGGAAAGATCAAAAGATCCATCTTCGAAAATGGGTTGTGTAATTGTAGATGAGAATAAGCGCGTGGTTTCGCTCGGTTATAATGGCTTGATTCAAGGCGCCGACGAGTCCAAAATGACTTTAAAAGAGCGCCCTATGAAGTATCGTTTCGTGATTCATTCTGAAATGAATGCGATTCTTTTCGCACGCGAAAATCTGAGAGGCTGCACCATATATAACCACACTGCTACCTGCGATAATTGCCTAAAGCATTGCTTGCAAGCTGGCATCAAGAGATTTGTTTATAGAGATCTACGCGTACATTCTCACGCTTCAGATCCTAAAAAATCCATGACTAATCTTGAATCAGATGAAGCGGTCGTGCGCCTACTCGCTTCGGTCCCTGAAGTAGAAACGTTAAATTTAAGTAACGGCAAAACCTATATTCAAGACATCATAGATTCTTATCCAGAAGGTTCTAAAGAGCAAAAACATCTAACCAAGTGGCTATAAAAATGCACGAAAGCTGGAAGCCATTTCTCGAATCTGAATTTAATAAGCCATACTTTAAAGAGTTATCGGAATTTCTGCATGATGCATATGAGACCAAAACAATTTATCCGCAAAAATCTTTAGTTTTTTCGGCTTTTACGACAGACCTAAATGAAATTAAAGTTGTGATTTTGGGTCAAGACCCATATCATACGCCAGGCGCCGCCGAGGGCCTTGCTTTTTCCGTTCCCAGTTCTCAGCCTATCCCGCCCTCCCTTGTTAATATCTACAAAGAGATAGATAGTGACATCGGGCATCACGTGAATCAAACTGGTAGCCTGCGCAATTGGCAAAAACAAGGCGTCTTATTATTAAATACAGTACTTACAGTAGAAGCGCACAAAGCAGGTTCGCACCGTGGCAAAGGTTGGGAAATTTTTACTACAGAAGTGATTAAATATTTGAATGAAACGCGCCCACATTTAGTGTTTATTTTGTGGGGACGCGATGCACGTAATAAAAAATCATTAATTGATAGCACTAAGCACTTGATTCTCGAATCTCCTCACCCCTCGCCGCTTTCGGCTCATAGTGGCTTTTTCGGTAATCACCATTTTTCTAAGACCAACGAATACCTAAAATCACACGGCTTAACAGAAATAGTTTGGTGATATAATGAAGATATGTATATAGTTATTGAAGGTCAAGATGGCACTGGTAAATCTACCCAAGCCAAATTATTTAAAGAATACTACGAAAAGCAAGGCAAGAAAGTCGTCATGATGGAGGAGCCAGACGGTGATTTACCTCAAGCTCATGACCTCCATGATATGATTCTTAGTCGTGGTTATCACTTAGAGCCTTTAACTAATGTTTTGCTATTTACCGCCGCCAGAGTAGAACTTTGGAGAAAAATCGCCGAACCAGTTTTAAAGGAAGGCGGTATCGTAATCTCGGCGCGCAATTACTGGTCTACTTTAGCCTATCAAGGTTATGGAGAAGGTGTATCGCGCGGCAAAATTATTCGCCTGACCAAAGAAATGCTTCCAGAAAAATATTTTAAACCTGACTATGGCTTTATTCTTACCGTGCCAGATGATGTTCGTGAGAAACGTCAGCAAGCCCGCGGTAAAGCAGCTGAAACTTTTGAACTAAAACAGCAAGATTTCCAGGCCAAAGTCAACGCCGCTTATCCTAAAATCGCCAAGGAATTTAATCTTACCGTTGTCGACGCTTCCGGCACCATCGAAGAAGTATTTGAGATAATCAAGGTCGGAATCAAGGACTAAATTACCCATTGTTTCGCTTCGCTCCAGGAACAAAAAATAATTTCAGTCAAGGCTGCGCCGATATTTCAGTACCGTGCTCGCCTTGTGAAATTATTTTTCGCTCTTGGGCTCGCTCAAGACAAGTAATTTTACCCTTAATTCAGACCTTAATTTTCGGCAAACTGTGAATTATATAGTTCTGCATAGAACCCACCAGCCTTAAGAAGTGATTCATGATTTCCTTGTTCCACTACGGCGCCGTCTCGCATTACTAAAATCAAATCTGAATTCCGTATTGTAGATAACCTATGTGCAATTACAAACGAAGTGCGTCCACGCGTAAGTTTTTCAAACGAATCTTGGATTAACTGCTCTGTGCGTGTGTCTACGTTCGACGTTGCTTCGTCTAAAATCATCATAGGCGAATTAGCCACCATTGCCCTTGCAATTGTAATTAATTGTTTTTCTCCCGCAGAAATATTATCAGAATCTTCTGAAATCGGTGAATGATAAGTCTTGGGCAAAGACTCAATAATATGATTTACATTCGAAGCCTTAGCTGCTTTTTTGATATCATTAAGAGTAGCTTTTTGATCGCCATAGCGCAAGTTATCTTCAACGGTGCCAGAAAATAGCCAAGTATCCTGTAGTACCATGCCAAACAATTTGCGCACGTCCGCACGCTTCATTTCTCGCGTCGGTATACCATCTACGGTAATATAGCCAGAATCCGGATCGTAAAATCTCATCAGTAAATTGATTATAGTAGTTTTGCCTGCGCCAGTTGGTCCTACAATTGCTACCTTCATACCGGGCTCTACTTTAATTGAAAAATCGCGAATAATCGGATGATCTTTCTTATAACTAAAATTCACACCGTGAAATTCAACTTCTCCTTTAACTTTACTAATTGTTTTTGTGGGTACCGGATCTGGTTCTTCTTCTGGCTCGTTTAGAAAATCAAATATTCTCTCACTAGCAGCTAGTAATGCCTGCAGGGTAGAGGTAGTTGAAGCAATCTCGGTGATTGGTCGGTTAAACCGCGAGACATATTGAATGAATGCCTGGATATCACCAATGCCGATTTGGCCTTGAATTACAAATACGCCACCCAGCGCACAAATTGCCACATATCCCAAATTTGTAAATATGTGCGTTACTGGGAAGGACAACGATGAATAGATTTGCGCACGCCTAGAAACCATAGTTAGTTTGCCGTTAATTTTATTAAACTCATCTATAGCTGACTCTTCGTATGAATTAGATTTGATCACAATTTCGCCAGCATAATCTTCTTCAATCTCACTATTTAATGAACCTAGGGTGTTTTGTTGTTCGCGGAAGTATTTTTGCGCATGACGCATAATTCTACCCACAACTATGACCGATAGTGGCACGACCACGAAGGATATTAAAGATAGAGGTACAGAAATAGTTAACATGATGACCATTACGCCGAAAAGTGTCGTTAATGACAATGATACATCCGCGATTTCCTGCGACATCGAAGTAGTGAGCACGTCTACATCATTAGACATGCGCGACAAAGTATCGCCATATTTATGTTTGTCAAAATACGCGATTGGCAAACGAAAGATTTTATCCAAAATCTTTTCGCGCATTACTTTTGTATATTTAGCAGATACTACCGCAAGGATATAAGCTTGTCCATAGTTTAATGCCGCTGAAGCTACGAATAAAACTATTACTAAAATTGCCTTTCCGCCCAGAGCAGACCAATCTAAATCTGGATAACTATTTACAGCGATAGTTGTCATGTCGCCTAAAATTTTCGGAATAAATAGTCCAAGAATTGCGGAGCCAATCGTTAACAGGATTGCAAAAGTGATAGGCAGGCGATACCCTTTGATTGACTGCAAAAAGACTTTAAAAGATTGCCACATGCTACGATTTTTAATGGAGCGAGAATTAGGCTTCGGCATATCGTGCTCCTTTCGTTATCTCGGGCTTTTCCGATCTATCTATAATAGATTTTTCGGCCAATTTTAATTCTGCCGCATATTCTTTGTCTGATAACTGAGACTTTACGATTTCCTGGTAAACTTTACAATTCTTAAGCAGCTCTAGGTGTTTACCTTTCCCCACTGCTCTTCCGTCGTCTAACACTACAATTTGATCCGCATTTTTAATGGTTGATACTCTCTGAGCCACAATCAGCACTACAGCTGTCTCAGATACTTCCCTTAATGCGGTGCGCAGCCTTTCATCCGTCTTCATGTCTAGTGCGGAAAACGCATCATCAAATATAAAGATGTCGGGTTCTTTACAGATCGCTCGAGCGATTGAAAGACGTTGTTTTTGACCTCCGGAGAAGTTTGATCCTCCCTGTGCGACATGCGATTTGTATTTGTCGGGTAATTTCTCAATAAAGCCTTCAGCCTGGGCTATACGTGCAGATTTATGCATCAGTGCGTCAGAAGCGTTCGGCGCGCCAAATTTAATATTTGATTTAATTGTTCCTGCGAATAGTATTCCGCGCTGTGGTACGTAGCCAATGCGACGTATCAAATCTGCCTGGTTATAATTTTTAACAGAAAGACCATTTACTAAGACCTCTCCAGCTGTAGCTTCGTAAAACCTTGGTACTAAATTAATCAGAGTTGACTTACCAGACCCAGTCGAACCGATAAAAGCAGTTGTTTTCCCAGCCTCAGCCACAAATGAGATGTTATCTAGAACTTTTTCAGAAGCTTCGGGATAGCGAAAATCCACATTCTTAAACTCAACCGAAGCCTTGCGTTCTGGCTTGTCTTCAGTTTCTTCTCGCCAGGTTAGCCTCGGCTTTTTATTGAGTACTTCGTTAATGCGGTGCGCCGACACATTGGCGCGTGGCAAGGTCACGAATAGCATTGATAGCATCAAAAACGAAATCATTACAAAGGTCACATACTGCGCAAACGCCGTCATGTTACCAAGATAGGCAAAATCTTTAGAAAGTAAAGAGATGCCCACCCACGAACAAAGTAAGGTAGTACCGTTAAATATAATATTAATTAACGGATTTTGTAACTCCAAGATCTTATCAATATATATTATTATTTTAGTTAGTTTGTCATTAGTCTTTACGAACTTCTTTTTTTCTAGTTTTTCATTATCAAATGCTCTTACTACTCTAAGGCCAGTTAGATTTTCGCGGGTTATCAAAGTAATTTTATCAATTAATTCCTGGAAGAGCTTAAACTTTGGCATAACAAGCGACATAATGAGAATCGCCGACCCAAGTATCGCCACGGAGCCAACTACTATAATCCAGCTCATGTCCGGAGCTGTCTCAATGGCCATGATGATCGAAATGATTAGAAACAGCGGTGATCTTAACATCATCGATAACATCATAATCGTAACCATTTGCACTTGATTGACATCGTTCGTGGTGCGGGTTAGTAAAGACGCCGTACTAAACTCCTTAAGGTCGAGTAGATTTAAGTTAGTAATTTTCACAAAAACAGCCGTACGAATATCGCGCGCATAGTTTGTGCCTACTCTCGCCGCAAAATAGCTGGAAACAAAAGAGCCGATGGCCGAAATCGCGGTAAGCCCGATCATTTTAAGGCCAGTTATCCAAATATAATCTGTATTGCCAGGCACGATGCCGTCATTAATGATGTCAGCCATTAAGGCTGGGAGTCTCAAAGTTGTATACACCTGCACCGCTGTTGCAAAAAGTAGAATCACAACCTGCCACCAATACGGCTTCAAAAATCTAAAAAGTCTTATCATATAATCTCCCTATTATACCACCACTTGCTCATCAGTTTTTAGCCTTTTTTTTCAAAATGTATCCGGGAATAGATAATTGGCCCCATAATTATATATATATAATACGAGAAAAATCGCCACACAAGCATCGCCCAGAATACATATCCAGACGATAACGCCGAAAATACCAAGAAGAAAGTACCCTCAGCGGCCCCAGCATTGCCAGGCGTAGGTACAAAATACACTGCAGCCATTACTGCAATTGTAGTAGTAAGGCATGCTAAGTAATCTGCGTCTCCGCCAAAAGCTTTAAGTACAAAAAATGGGATCGAAGCAATCAGAAGGTTAAAACATACTGAATAGACGATAGTTTTTAAAAATAAAACGCGAGCCTTAACAATCATTTTGACGGACGTTACGTATTCAGTGACCTCCATCTCGACTTTCTCTAGTGCTTTTTTCTGATTCTTGACTATTCTGATTTTTGCTAAGAATTTGATGATAGATTTTATAACCGTCGCAGTCGGTTTTGGAAAAAATGTCGCTGCTGTCACCACGATTGGCCAGAAAGCG
>JAZRRY010000040.1:0-2265 GCA_045651145.1 Candidatus Nanosyncoccus sp. | reverse complement strand
CTCCGCTATTCATACTAGACATTACGTCGGAGAGTGGAATGCCAAAATGAATCGGCACATCAATATTGAGTTTAGGAATGATCAGGCGCGGGTCAGAAGAGACCGTCTGCGTAATAGTTGGATCGATCGCCTCAATTTCGTTTGCCGGAGCATTGCCTGGCGAAACGTATGCCATAATAGGCGCAAATATCAGTCTGTTATACTGCAAGAAAAGGATAATTAGCACTACCGCAACTCCAGCCAAAATCGGAATCAGACGTTTATGGCGGTGTGAAAATTTAGTATTCTCGGCCGCCTTCTTTCGTATAGTTCTGCGTAAATTTTGCCTAATATTTTCGGAAGAATCATAGGCGCTTTCTTCCCCGCTAATGCCTGTGCCCAGAGGTAGCCCCGTAGCCTTATTGGTTTTGGCGCTAGATCTCGCAATGGAGCTTAGTATTTCTTCTCCTTCTGCTCTTTCTCTTGCGTCTTTTAATCTTTCCCTAGCAATATAGTTTTGTGCTGCCCTTGAATAGTATTCGCCGTAGTATTTTTGATAATAGTTTTGCCACGCAGAATGATACCTTTTCCAAGATTCAGAATTAATCCTGCTCTGAACTGGCTCGTCTTTTAGGTGAGCATTGTTTTTGCTGGCTTCTTTTCTAGCTCTTTCGGCCGACTCCGCATAAGCCGCTAGGACTTTTTTCCTGGCGATTGCTGCTGCCGTCTGCCTCTGCAGATCACTTGAAGATTGCCCACCGTTTCTAGAATCCATACATTAATTATAACATATTTTGACAGTTGCTAATGCCTTCGGCGTTTATTGTAGATGTTTTACTGTAGCCGACAGTATCTAGGCGATCCACTGGTGTCCTTGCAAAAGGCTGTTGAAAATGATAAAATTACCCTATCGGGCGAATGGCGGAATTGGTAGACGCGGTAGACTCAAAATCTGCTGGCCGTAAGGTCGTGAGGGTTCAAGTCCCTCTTTGCCCACCATCATAATGCCACAACGAAGTTTGTGGTTTTTTTGTCGCTTTCACAATAAATCTGCCACTTATTTTGTTCGCAAATAGCTTTAGCGATAGCGAGTCCAAGTCCAGAGCCTTCTTTAGTTTTATCAGTTTGATAAAAACGGTCAAAGATTTTTTCAAGGTCTTCTTTTTTAATTATAATTCCATCATTAGCTACGGTTAGTTTATTTCGCTCTAACGAAACCGTTACTTTTTTCTTGCCGTATTTAGTGGCATTATCTAACAAAATATCTAAAACTTGGATGAAATCCTGTTTTGGCAAAGAGCATATCGAATCTCCAGACTCATCAAACGTAATTTTGCCAGAAAACTTCGGCTTAAATATTTCGACATGTTCGCTTATGACGGGAGTTAAATTTACTTTTTCGGACGGATTCTTGCTGATACTACCAGCATCCATCCTAGCAAGCTGCAAAAGGTCTAGAACAAGCTTACTTGCGTGCGTTATTTCGGTCTCGATGTTATTCTTCCACTCTTCATTTTCTTTATTTACTTCAAGCGCCTCCATGTTGGCTTCAATTACCGCAAGCGGAGTCTTAAGCTCGTGCGAGGCGTTCGCGATAAACATTTTCTGCTTGTCGTAAGAATCTTTAACTGGCGCCACGATTTTTTCGGACAGAAAATAAGAAATAATAAAAACCATTATCTCGATAAAAGCACCCACAAAGAGCAGGGTCATAAGTAGTCTAATGCTTCCCTCCTCGCGATCGTCCTTAATGAAATTATTTAACTCCTGATCGGAATAATGGTTTTCTTGGGTAGGCTTAGTAGTATCGACAATAGCGACATTAGCTTGCGGCTTTGGATCTGGCCGAATTGTTGACGAAAAAAACATAATACTACTACCTATCAATAATCCACGTATTTGAGTATCTGATTTCATAAAACAAGTCATAGAAATCATAAAAGCAATATAAATTGCTACTCCACCAATACGAGCAATGTTTTTTCTAGTATGAACAGTACGTTCGTTTATCTTAGCATAAGCATCGATATACCTTGCGATCCACATCACAAAAGGTGTAGCAACTAAAGTAATCACAAATGGCAATAAGATGACCTTAATCCATTCCATAATTTATCCTGATTACCCTACGATATGTAAACCTTCTAATAAGATTCCTGTTCCTTCTGCAACGCAAGTTAAAGCATTTTGTGCAATATATACTGGAATGTGAAGTTCATTTCTTAATAATTCATCTAAACCATTTAATAATGCACCACCACCAGTTAACACAATACCACGAGTAAC
>JAZRRY010000039.1:0-4867 GCA_045651145.1 Candidatus Nanosyncoccus sp. | reverse complement strand
GAGCGCATTACGGCGCGTCAAATTGAGGCAGCTCGTCAGGCAATCACTCGTTATGTTAAGCGTGGTGGTAAAATTTGGATTCGAATCTTTCCACACACGCCAGTTTCAAAGAAACCACTTGACGTAAAGATGGGTTCGGGTAAAGGTGAACCGCAATTCTATGTTGCAAAGGTAAAAGCAGGTACAGTAATGTTTGAAATCGCTGATGTTTCTGAAGAGAAAGCACGCGAAGCTTTGCGTCTCGCATCGCACAAGTTGCCCGTGAAATGTAAAATAATTAAGAAAGAGGAGTTTTAAGATGGCACATTCGCTAATTGGTACAGTGACTTCCGACCAGCGTGATAAGACCATTACCGTCTCCATCACGAGCCGTGAAACTCATCCACTGTATCGTAAACAATATACGAAAACTCGTAAATATACTGCACATGACGAAAAAAACCAAGCCAAGCTTGGTGATCGTGTAGAAATCACCATGTGTCGTCCTATGTCAAAGACAAAGGCTTACAAGTTGGTGAGAGTTATCGAAAAGTCTCAAGGGACTGTGGAATTGAAGGAGGATGTAAATGATCCAACAAGAGAGTAGATTAAAGGTTGCCGACAACAGTGGCGCTAAGGAACTTGGAGTAATTCGAGTACTTGGTGGTACTAGAGCTCGCTACGCTAGAGTAGGTGATATTGTAACTTGCTCAGTGAAGGAAGCGACGCCAAATGGTAACGTCAAGAAGAAAGCTGTGGTAAGAGCAGTAATTGTAAGGACAAGACAACCAATTCGTCGTCCGGATGGTTCTACTATTCGTTTTGACGATAATGCAGCTGTGCTTGTCAATGATGACAAGACTCCAAAGGGTACTCGTGTATTCGGTCCAATCCCTAGAGAATTACGTGATCTTGGCTTTATGAAGATCGTAAGTTTAGCTCCGGAGGTACTATAAAATGGCACAGAATTTAAAGATAAATGACAAAGTCAAAATTATCGCTGGAGATAATAAGGGTAAAGAAGCAAAGATCGTCAAGATCGATCGCAGGACCGGTAAGGCAATGCTAGAAGGAATCGGTATGATTGAGCGTCACATGAGGAAGACACAGTATAATCCAGCAGGTGGCAAAAAGACTATTCATGTCGGTATCGATCTATCGAATTTGAAATTAGTAGAAGCATCTAGCTACGAGAAGAAAACGTTGAAAGCTAATAAGAAAAATAAGAAAGGAGCTAAGTAATGGCGGAGAATAAGACTACTAAAGCCAGCAAGGCTAAAAAAGCCGATACTAAGACTGAGCCACGCCTAAAAGCTCTTTATAAGAACGAGCTGAAGGCGAAACTAATGAAGGAACTAGGCTTAAAAAATATTAACCAAGTTCCAGAACTTAAGAAAATCGTAGTTTCCTCAGGTGTAGGTAAGAAACGCGAAGATAAGAGATTTACTGAGACTGTAGAATTGACTTTAGCCAAGATTACTGGTCAAGCACCAACTTCAAGATTAGCTAAAAAATCAATCGCTACCTTTAAGATTCGTAAAGGTATGGGTGCACCGGTAGGCTACTTGACTACTCTTCGTAATGATAAAATGTATGAGTTTGCTGATAGATTACTAAATATTGCACTCCCACACGTAAGAGATTTTCATGGCGTTTCACGCGAGGCATTTGATGCGCAGGGTAATTATAGCTTAGGTCTTAAGGAGCAAACTGTATTCCCAGAGATTACTTTCGAGGATGCTGCGGCACTACATGGTCTTGAAATAACTTTTATTATTAAAAATGGTTCAAAGGAAGGAAGCTATAAATTGCTAGAACTCTTCGGAATGCCGTTTGAAAAGAAAGGAGATAAGTAAGATGGCGAAAAAATCTGCTGTACTCCGAGACATTAAACGGCGCAAAATGTATGAAAAATACCAAGCTAAAAGAGCTGAACTAAAGGCTAATGGAGACCTAGAAGGTTTACAGAAGCTACCTCGAAATAGCTCTCCAACGAGATTAAAAAATCGTGATATGCTAGATGGTCGTCCGAGAGGTTATATGCGTCAGTTTGGGCTTTCTCGTATTAACTTCCGGGAAAAAGCATCGAAAGGTGAAATTCCTGGTGTAACTAAGAGTAGCTGGTAAGGAGAAAGGAGAAGATATGTCTATACAATCAACAGACCAAATTGCAGATCTTATCACGCGTATGCGCAATGCGATTATGGCTGGAAAGAACGAAATATTTGTCCCTACCTCAAGACTAAAGACGCAGGTGGTGGAAGTTCTGGAAAAGAACGGTTATGTTTCGAGCTTTGAAGTCAAAGACGGAAGTCCGCGCGGAATCTTAAGGGTTGTCATTAATGAAGTAGGAGAAAATCCAAAGATTAATGAAATCTCGAAGGTTTCCAAGCCTGGGCAGAGAATATATTCTGCTGCAGGTGATTTGCCGACCGTTAAATCTGGTCGTGGTATGATCATTGTATCTACCTCGAAAGGTTTGATGACTGGACGAGATGCTAAGAAAAATCGCCTTGGTGGCGAAATCCTAGTAAAAGTTTGGTAACAAACAATTTGCAAAAAAATAGCTCTTTAGGGGCTATTTTTTGTTGTTTTATAAAAAGCTTATCGTTGACCTCTGTTATTCGATATGCTAAGATAAGAGGCAAAATTATAGAGCGAAGGAGAAGTCTATGAAGTTTAAAAGACTTGCTAGCGCATTCCTAGCAGTTGTGATGGTGGGCGTGAATGTTTTTAACGGTTTTATACCAGTCTTAGCTGACGCAGAAGACAATACGGTTCAAAACTTCGGACCAAATGAGCTTGAAGATGGTGTAAAGCTATATAAAACCGTAAAAAGTGTACCTGGGTATGCAAATAAATGGGAGGTTACTTTAAAGATTGAATCTCCTAAAACCGAAAAAACATCCGACACTGTTATTGTGATTGACCGTTCGGGCAGTATGAGGGAAAACGGAAGAATGACGGAAGCAAAGAATGCCGCCAAATCGTTAGCTCAGTTACTATTGCCAGAAGGCAATATGTCAAATAGGGTAGCGGTAGTATCATATGCCTTCGCGCCTCAAAACTTTGGCATGGGCACCGATTTCACATATGACTATAATACGGTTGCTAATGCTATTAATTTGATGTATGCTGACGGTGGTACTTTCACCCAATCTGGTATACATATGGCCAGGGAAATGTTGAGTAACTCAACGGCCGACATTAAAACAATGATTCTTCTTTCAGACGGCGAGCCAACCCACAGTTATCCATTCACGCAAGAAGCACTTGCTGATGATAGAAACTATATCCCTTTCGGTAGTAGGAATCAGTTAGAAACGAGTCCAGAGGTTCCAAGTTCAGTTTTTGATTATACTGGCGCAAGAGTTGGGGATGGTAGTGGGATAAGGCAATGTGTTTATCGCATAACCAGTCAAAACATGTGTATCGAATGGACGCATTATTACAATCATGGTAACTCAGCAATTGCAGAGGCTAGCTATTATAAGGCGACAGGAAATAACCTATATTCAATTGGGCTCGAAGTGAGGGATTTCCCAGATAGGACCGACGATGGTGCAGATATCCTAAAAGCAATCGCTAGTCCAGGCAAATACTACGGTAATGCCTCGCCAACTGAATTAACTAATATATTTAATGAAATTGGTGGAAATATTCTATCTCTAGTCCAAAATGCTTCAGTAGAAGATGAAATGGGCGAAGGTGTAAAAGTAAGCGTAACTGGCAGTGATGTTTTAGGTCAAGGTTTAGAGCTAGACGAAGCTGGTAATCTAGAATGGACGCCAGAGTTTAAATTAGAAGGGAGTATCTTTGTCGCCGAAACATCCTATATTGTAGAAATGAACGAAGACATTTATAACCAACATCCAGACAGCAGTGAGGATAAGTATTACGACCTTAATAAAAAAGCGACCCTAACCTATGATGGTGGTAGTGGAGAGTTTCCAGTTCCTAGAGCTAAACCATTCGCAATTAAAGTAGAAAAAGAATTAATGGAAGTGGACGAAAACGGAAACTCGCAACCTAAGGCTGGCGAAGAGTTCAAATTTAAGATTTCTAATAATGACAAAGAATACAATATTTTATCTGGTAGTCATAATTATATTAGAGTCCCAATGCCAATTAAACTTGGGACCGAATATACACTTACTGAAACTGGCGTAAGCGATAATAATGACATTGCATTTGAGTATTATAATGCACCAGAATATACAGTTAAATACAATGGTGTAGAATCAGCCACTAATAAATTTGTGGTAACCTCTAAGCATGGTGATGAAGTTGACGTTAAGATAAAGAACACGTATGAAAAGACGGCGGTTTTGGCATCTAAAGTCTGGGAAGATGGCGGTGATCGTGATGGATTAAGAAATAAATACAATGATTTATATGTGGCAGTAAAGGATGGGGACAATTATGTTGGGATTGCCGAGATTGGTACTGGCAAGGATGACTCTACTCAAAGCTTCACAATTAATGATTTACCTAAGAACCGTAACGGTAAAACAATCAATTATACGGTAGTTGAAGCAAAAGGCTGTTCAGAGTCGGATGAGCAGGTAACTTGCCAAAGTGAATTTACTGGCGACTCTAAGTATGCCGTGACGATCGATAAAGATAATCAAATCACAAACAAGCATATTCCTGAAACTACCAAGCTTACTATAAAGAAAAAATTGAATCAAACCCTGAATGGACCTTGGTAGATTTATACGCTGATGAAGCAATTACTGGTACTAAGGTTGATGTAAGAGTTGGATTCCAAAAAATGATTAATGATGCATATGATGGTAAAATTGATATTATTATGACAAAGTCAATTTCAAGATTTGCACGTAATACAGTTGATACCTTAAATTATGTACGTAAATTAAAAGAAAAA
>JAZRRY010000038.1:0-3797 GCA_045651145.1 Candidatus Nanosyncoccus sp. | reverse complement strand
TTTCCCCATGACAATCTTGCGTGGCAAATTAAACCACCCACCCATTTTGTCTTTTGCTATTTCTTTTAAGATGCGCAAGGTTTTTTGCTCATCAATTTCGGGGCTACAATTTACTTTTATCATTCTACCTCCAATTCCTTTAATTATAACATACCAAAAACAAATAATACCATTCGAGACCATAAGGTTGGCCGAACGGCCTGGAGTGTGTCTTAAATAGTATTATTTGGTTGCCTATGCTATAATACTTGGGAGCCCGCGTGGCGGAACTGGTAGACGCGCTAGCTTCAGGTGCTAGTGTCTTCACGGATGTGCTGGTTCAAATCCAGTCGCGGGCACCACTATTGTAAAGCATTCCAAACTTCTGTTTGGTATTTTTTTATCAATTTAATTCTTGCGCGAATTTCATTTTCGCCAATCGTAACAGCGCGCGCCACCGCCGGGTCGCCCCGCATCGGCCCAAAGAATTTTACATATTTTTCCAGCTCTTCTTCCGTTCTCGCGAGTCTCCCCACCAGCATCGGATAATCACTTAAAGTCTTATCCCCACCCGTCTTTTTCACTAAGTCCCAATTTTTTGTCATCCAATCAAAAGTTTGCACCTTAGATTTTGGATTACGATAAAGATAGATAAATAGATACAACTGATCTTGTGGCTTCACAACTTCAAAATTACCAAGCAAGGCCGAGACTTTCTCTAGTTGTTTTTCGTCACGCACCAGCGCTGCTGCCGCCAAATAATCAAACTTAATATCTGGGTCTACCTCGGCCTTATATTTTTCCAAATACTCATCCACGATTTCTGGCTCTAGATATACCTTTGCACTCAAAATATCATCACGAATTTCTGGGTCCATTTTTTCAGGATTTTCATTATATAATATCGCTAATTTCTTAAAACGTTCCTTATCTTCTGCATAATAATCCAACCCCATAAGATTTGCCCGCAAGCGAATCGTATCCTCGTCATCATCTTTTCGCGTTTTTATGCCAACTTCCTTTAACTTGCCATCAACCAAATTATATACGTATTTCTTAAGAAGCTTCTCTTCATCAGAATCGCTATCAAAATATACCTTCAAATTTGCTATTAACGCCGCAACTTTGTTCCATACTGCCGGCGCATTCTCGTCTTTAAACCTCGTAGCCAGTGGCACCAAAGATGCCGCGCTTTGAAGTCCCGCCTGCACAACCAAATCCCGATCAATCAAAAGTCGTAGTTTTTCTTCTAGCCCCAGCTTATCAAATCTCTTCAATCTTTCATCAAACTCTGCTTCATTTAAATTCAGTACATAATGCCCACTCATGTCTTCCATAATTTCCGGAATCGGCCATTCTTCTTTTTTCATTGGCCCATCTAGCAAAAATCTTTTTTGACTGAACCTCTTAAAATTATCGCCTTTGTTGGTAATTACTGGATACCCAGGCTTATCAATAAATGCATGCATTAGTTTTTCAGGATCAAAATCCGCATAAGGTTTCAAGGCCGCCCACAAATCATCACCCACCGTATTCTGATACTTGTACTTATTAAAATAGTCAGCAATTCCCTTGCAAAAATTCTTCCAGCCCATCAAACGAATCACCATCAACATCAACCTTGCCCCCTTCGCATATACGATCGCCCCATCAAACAACGTTGCAATTTCTTCCGGCGTCTTTACGTCCTGATGCACAGACTGTACACCTAGATGTGCATCACGAAGCAAAGCCGCATAACAATCGCCAGTAAAGAAACTTTCAAAAATCTTATACTCCGGATGAATATAGTCAACTGCGTAATATTCCATCACGCTAGCAAATGATTCGTTAAGCCACAAATCATCCCACCATTCCATTGTCACAAGATCACCAAACCACTGATGCGAAAGCTCATGCGCTACTGTAATCGCCACCGCCTTTTTTGCACCCAGAGTCGCAGACTTACCGACTAGAAGCATCGATTCCCGATAAGTCACTAATCCCCAGTTTTCCATTGCTCCCGCCTCAAAATCCGGCAACGCTACCTGATCTAATTTCTTCAACGGATAAGGCTCCTTAAAATTATCATCATAGAACTCTAAACTTTTTGCCGCAATTTCGTTCGCGTAATCTACAGTGTTCAACTCTTGATTCAAAGCACAATAAGTCGTAATCTCCACTCCATGCTCATTCTTAATGGTCTTTCCATGAAATCTGCCAATTACCCATGCAAGTAGATATGTAGACATCCTCGGGGTCGTTTCAAACGTATATTCACGATACGTTTTTGCTACCTTTTTACCATCTTCTTCATAAAAAATCGTATACTTTCCATCCGGAACCTTAAAATGCTTTTTGCTTTTTTCCACTGGAGTATTCGCAAGTATTATCTCGCCCTCAACTTCCGGCACAGTTAGTTTTAGCTCAAACTCCGCTTTCGCCGTCGGCTCGTCTATACAAGGAAATGCCTCCCTAGCATAATGGCTCTCAAATTGCGTCGCCACTACTAACTCCGTTTCGCCATCATACTCATAGGTAGACAAATAAGCGCCTTCCATGTTTTCATTTAGAGTACCTTCATAACGTATCGTGACTTCTATTTTATCCTTAGGCACTTCAAAAATCGTCAAGACACCATCTTTGTTCTCGAATTTTGCTTCGTCATCATTTACAAAAATTTGCGTAATTTCAAGTCCTACCGCATGAAACTTAATCGTTTTCGATTTCGCTTCACCAATTATTGTTATCACCCCACCTATCTTTTTATTGAACTTATTTACGCCCAAATCTAAACCATACTTCTCTGGTACAAAATAATCCAATAATCTTTCCATTTATCCTCCTGAATAATCACATTAATACTTTTTGGGGTGTCCGGAGGCTACGGCCGAGGATGAAGGGCGCGAGCCCCGTAACGACGGGCGCGAACGACCCGTCCCCAAAAAGTATTATGTGATTGTTTATAATGTTAATGTAACTTTACGATAGTAGGCAATTTTGCTGGTTTTAGTAATGGCTCAAGCTCTGCCTCTTCCAAAGTCTCATGTGCTAGCAGCTCTTCAGCTAATTTATCTAGAACTGACTTATTAGCCTTCAAAACTTCTTCGGCACGCTTAGCCGCCTCATCAGACAATTTCTTTATCTCAGTATCAATCGTCTCTGAAGTTTTTTCTGAATACGGCTTATCAGTCGTAATAGTATAATAGCCAGTCGCCTCCGAAGGAAATACCAAATTACGCGTTCCTTCGCCCATACCTTCTTCCACAATCATTGACTTTGCTAACTCCGCTACATTCTTTAGATCCGAAGATGCACCAGTAGTAATTGCATCTTTGCCAAAAATTAATTTTTCTGCCATGCGTCCACCCATTGCCCGTGCCAAGATATCCTTCAGCTCATAAATATTCTTGTAGCTACGGTCTTCTGGAGGCAAGAACCAAGTTACACCACCAGTTTGACCCCTCGGGATAATAGTCACTTTGTGTACCGGATCCGAATCAGGTAGTACATGCCCCACTACAGCGTGACCCGCCTCATGATAAGCTGTAATTTTACGTTCTTTTTCGTTCATCACTTTACTCTTGCGTTCTGGCCCGATTGCCACACGTTCAAACGCTTCAGTTAGATCCTTATTAGAAATCGCTTTATGTCCTTCGCGCGCCGCCGTAATAGCTGCTTCATTCGCGATATTAGCCAGATCCGCCCCAGATGAGCCAGCTGTCTTTTTCGCCAAGGCCTCAAGATCCACGCCCTCTTCTACTGGCTTACCCTTAAAATGTACTTTCAAAATTTCCAATCTATCTTTTCTTTCAGGCAAAGTTACATTTACGTGCCGA
>JAZRRY010000037.1:0-3490 GCA_045651145.1 Candidatus Nanosyncoccus sp. | reverse complement strand
TGGATGGATTACCTCCTTTCTTGAGAAGGAATTAATGAGCATGAATCCGTAAGGACACATGTATCTAGGTCGGTTACGGTTATGGTTATGCAAGCTTGAATCATAACAGCCCTCTTTAAAGAGGCGTAACATTAAGCTTTACATTTGACGATGATTTGCACAACTAAGTTGTTAAAGCAAAAGAGAAATTACGGAGACTACCAAGTCCCCGTCTTTTGTTTTTAACGACTAGGACATTAACTTTTAATTGACTTATCTTATTTCTAAAATATGATATTATAAAAAAATGGATTATGAAAAAGAATATAGACATACAAAGAATACCCCATTCCATATATCAGTGGGTGGCGTAGCGTACGAGGTAAAAGAAGGTAAAATCTTTGTGGTGGTACTAGGTAGAAAAATGGAAGATAGTAATCACTATCATCTACCAAAAGGAACATTACACGTCAATGAAAATATAGAAGCTTGTGCCTTGAGGGAAGTTACTGAGGAGTCAGGGTTTAAGTGCGAAATAAAAACCTTACTCGGCGGTTTCACTCAGAAATATATACCGAGAGATGGTTTGAATGTAGAAAAAACCACACTATATTTTGCAATGAAAATTAAAGAAAATTTAAAAGTTCACGACGATGAGCATGATTTTGTTGAGGTATTAGAAATAGATGATGCGATAGAAAAGCTTCGTCGTACAGAACCAAAGAAACAAGAATATGAAATTCTAGAGAGACTAAAGTGGTGGATTAATCGCTCTGCGGTTGGGGTTAAGTCATAACAAGGCATCTTATGCGAGAACGTGTGGATGGATTACCTCCTTTCTTGAGGAGGAATTATGCGCCTGAAAGCCTAACGGCTCGCAGGTAGCAAGGTCGAATACGTGTTATGATTATGTAAGCTATATCATAACAACTCTGGTTTTCCAGACGTAGCTCAGGCACAAAATTGACAGACATGCGCAAGTGTTGTACAATATAACTAAGTTTGTATATCTGAGAGATCTGCATGCGACCCGTCTCTTAGATATCAGGGAAGCACCTTTAGAAGGGAGTTTATATGTATACCAATGGTGAGGAATATAAAATCATCTGTGGTCCTAACAAGGAGACGCTAAAAAGAAAGCATAAACACATTGACGATGACTATCGTGAATCACGCGCCCAGTTTGGCTTTTATCGCAAGACAGTCAGTAATGAGAATGCTCAGTTTGCTGAAATTGTTAGTATTGAGGAGCTAAAAAAGGTGAAGAGACCAGGACATAAGCTTGATCTTTCTGGTGTTTGCACTATTGGTTTGCTGCAATATGGTTTTAGAGCCTTTTACGACACCGAGACTATGGATGGCACTATCACCTTCACGGAACTGTAAGTATTTACCCCCCCTTCATTTGCCCAGGCTTCGGTCTGGGCACTTTTTCTACCTCACCTAGCGTTCATCTCCTTCGCCGTGTAGTCTATTCCTCTGATAGCGACTTTCCAACTTGTCTAAATTAGTCTTCGCTACATCTGACAGGGAAATATCTAGATAAGTTGATATATTTGCGATATACCATAAGACATCACCAAGTTCTTTTTTTATTGCATCTTTATCTTTACTGGATGCAATACCGTCTTTATCGCGAATAATCTTTTTTACTTTGTCCGCAGCTTCACCTGCTTCGCCAGTAAGCCCTAAGACCTTCTCTATAAAAGCCGAATCGGACAAATCATTATTTACTGCATCATCATGCACTAACAAGTCGTATTTTGTTGCCCTATCCTGATATTTATCAAATTCCATCTAGACCTCCTCTGTTAAAAATATTATATCATGGTATAATCGGATTATGGAAGATTCCCGCAATCTGATTGATAAATACAAAGGTTTAACTAATGAACAAATTTTTGATTCACTCGAAAACAAGCGTATATCCCTAGAAATTGCCATCGAAAATGTTGAACACGATTTTAATATTGGCTCAATTGTGCGCACTGCCAACTCTTTTAACGTAGCCAAAGTTCATATTATCGGCAAGAAAAAATATAATCGTCGCGGCGCCATGTGCACCGATAAATATATAAAAATTGTTCACCATCCCACAATCGAAGACTTCATCCAAACTCAGACCGGCAGGGAAATCGTCGCTATCGAAAACAACACTCCGCGAGCAAAAGCTTTAGGTAAAAAACAGTTTAATCCAAATACTACACTTATTTTTGGTTCCGAGAATAACGGTATTACTCCAGAGCTTCTAAATCAAGCAGAGGACGTTAGATTTATTGAGAGCTTTGGCTCTACTCGCTCTGTAAATGTCGGCGTTGCCGCAGGAATTGCAATGTATGAATACGTCAGACAGATCATTTTCTAATAGGACATTCCTAGGGCGCATCAATCTGTACTTTCCATGGCTTAAGCTATGCTTTGTGATCTTTATTGGGATCGTAGCTATTTTAGATCTTCTAGGCCTTACGATTTCAAAAGCACATGACCCACTAAATAGAATCAGTATCGCGCCAATGTCAAAGCACGTTCAGATTATAAGGCGCGACACTAAAGGGAAGAAGCTCGTAGCTTTAACCTTCGATGACGGCCCATCAGCCACTACTACGCCTAAATTACTAAATATCTTAAAATCCCGAGATGTTCCAGCTACCTTCTTTATGCTAGGTAATATGGCTAGAAATAATCCAGACATTGTAAAACAGGCATCCGAAGAAGGTCACGAAGTGGCAAGCCACACTATGTATCACCAAAATTTGATTCGTATTCCAAACGACTCAACACAATCAGATATCAATGAGGCTAAATCTGTATTTGAGGGCATCTTAGGCCACACGCCAAATCTAACGCGCCCGCCCTATGGCAATTACAATGACAACGTAAAAGAGTCTGTAAACACACCAATGATTTTATGGTCAGTAGATACTCTAGATTGGAAAAACCGCGACCCTGACGCCATTGTATCTAACGCCCTAGATCAAGCTTATGACGGCGCCATTATCCTCATGCACGACATTTACGATACCACGGTAGAAGCAGTGCCAAAGCTTATTGATAGTATGCGTCAAGATGGCTATGAATTTGTCACAATCCCAGAGCTAGCTAAAGAGCGCGGGAGTTCTTTAGAGAACGGAGTAGCATATTACAACTTTCGTCCTTAGTTTTGACTTTTTTCAAATTTTTGGTAAAATAGTGGCACGGGGTAATAGCTCAGCTGATTAGAGCGCTGCCTTTGCAAGGCAGAGGTCCTGGGTTTGAGTCCCAGTTACTCCACCACGGTAGGAGCCGAGGTAGATTAAGGCAAAGCCTTAATCTAGGAATATTTTACAAACGAAGAAAAAAAATTTATTTCTTTTTCTGAGATTTGGAAATATTCAAAGCAAATATGGCAAAGCCATATTTGCCGAGGCGACGCACCAGTGGACGACTTTTGTAGTAACAAAAGTCGACCAATTTTACAATATGGGGATATAGCTCAGCTGGTTAGAGCGCGTCACTGATAATGACGAGGTCT
>JAZRRY010000036.1:0-3315 GCA_045651145.1 Candidatus Nanosyncoccus sp. | reverse complement strand
CCCACCACAGAGCAAAGGCCCATTACATCTCATTGTAATTATTATGGAGGCGCCGAGCGGATTCGGACCGCTGACCTCTTCCTTACCAAGGAAGTGCACTACCACTGTGCTACGGAGCCAACTCCAGGCAATAAGGTAATGCCAGTCCGCACATCCATTTTACCTCCCACATTTGCTCTCGGAGGTGGTGAAGACGAAGGGATTCGAACCCTTACTGGATAGGGCCTAAACCTATTGCCTCTACCAATTGGGCTACGTCTCCATATATGCACCCGCTTATATTTGGTCACCGGAGAAACGGTATGCTTAAATCTCCGAATAGTGTTGCTTTCAACGAGCCATTGCTCCTATAATTGATAACGAAGTAATAGAACACTACATAAGACTCCGGGTGTTAAAAGATTTTCCTTTCTTATGGAGGCCCAGGAGAATTACGATATCTCGACCTACAGATTAACAGTCTGTTGCTCTGCCTCTGAGCTACTGAGCCATATTGGTGATACCAGAGGGGTTCGAACCCTCGTTGCCGGCTTGAGAGGCCGGCTTCCTAGCCGATTAGAAGATGGTACCAAATTATGATTCCGCCGCGATGCCTGTACGACGATAAACCATGCGAGCCAAAATCTCAGAATGTTTTAATTCTTCAGCAATGATTTCACGAATTTCTTGTTTTTCGCGCTCACTAAGCTCTTCTGCAAAACACTCAAAAATTTTGTAATAACCCTCACGAGCTTCTGCTTCATCAGCAATATTCTTCTCTAAAATCTGACATAGCAAAAAAGCCATATTGTTACTATACATAGTTTATCCTCCAGAATAAAAGGGTTAGCCGCTATTTATATGTATAGGGCGGCAAGTCCTATATTTAAATTTATTACTTTTTACCATATCCAATTGTGCGTAATGCATTTAAACGGAATCTATCACGCCATTCTGGTTTTACCATATAATATAGATAAGTTTCTAAAACATCGACAATTGGATAAGTTCTTCCTTCAATTTTAAAGTTTTTGAAACCCATAGGTACATAGACATTATAAATTTCACTAGGCTTTAACACGGTTTCTCGATTAAAACTATCAAAAAAAGTCATTTTTTGAACATCACAATTAAATTGATTATATCCTGCACAAGGTCCAATTTGATATATCTGCTCTCTTGATAATTGTTCGTAATGAGCACGTCTTTTCTTACAATTTGGATCACACCAAGCATTTATTAGAATCTCATATCTTTCGGGATGTTCTAAATTATCTAAAAATTCCATATCTCTGTTTTTACGATAATCCAAAACAGTCATATAATATTTTTCACTTTCTTCAACAATTTGTTTATTATCCAATATACATTTTGTAGTAGAAGAAATATATCGATAATTTGGATAATTCTCTCTTAAATATTTTTCTAAGTAATCATTAGAAACAATAATCTCATTCTTGCCATTATGAGCCAAAGTGGTTACAAAATTTGCTATTGGGTCTTCTAGTTGATCTTGTGAATCAATTAACAAATTTGTATAGGTAAAACGAATAGGAATATCTAATTTGTTAAAAGCTTGGATGGTTTCTACCGCATGTTTAGCATCAAAATCACCAATTATTGTCCGTCCACCATTCCAAATTACTCCAGGAAAAGTGCCAAACAAAGCTCCAATACTAATATTATCATAAAAGTATTCGGGGTGTTCTTTTAGCTAAGTTGCCATAAAATAATTCAAATTTTCAAAAGGATAATCATAAAAATTGGGAAGGTAAAATTTTATCATAAGCAATCTCCAACTATTTAATACACAAGTTTACTTTGCCTTCTTATAAAGCGTTTGCCACTAAGCCACATATCGGATTACTGTACACGCAAGCGTGAGGTTCCGTCGGTGGTAGTTTAACTTGTAAATCCATGTTAACGCTATCGGCATCTTAATTATAGTCAGATACGCCTACACTGACTTGGGAGCACGGCTGGGAGTCGAACCCAGATTACGAGGTAATGAGTCTCGCGTCCTACCATTAGACGACCCTGCTATATGGTTGCGGGAATGGATTCGAACCATTGACCTTCTGGTAATGAGCCAGACGAGCTAACCGACTGCTCCACCCCGCATTATGATTAAGTTTGTTGCTTAATCCGTTCTTTTAGTTCTGTACTACTTAGATAGTGCTTTCTTTGTAAGAAATAAGGCACTTTTCCAAGATTGGTTTCAATTGTTTTTCCATCCCAATCTTTATCTTTATAGTCTTCACCAAGAAAACGAATATTATAAGAAAGAGTACTTGCAAGTAATTCTAAATCTTTTCGACCAGCATAAGGTATAATTTCATCAATATACTTGCTGCCGCGTAATTGAACGTATCGTTCAAATACAGATTGAATGGGACTCTTTCCATCCGGCGCACAATTAAGTCCAACTATCAAATAATCGCAATTGTTTCTTGCTTCTTCTAAAGCCATAATATGACCAGCATGAAGTAAATCGCCTACCATTGGATAAAATCCAATTTTACTCACAAAACTCACCTCTTTTATAAGCTAGATGCGTTTTTCGTTATGTACGTGCTCTACCAATTGAGCTATCCAGCGGAGGCGTCTCCGTCAGAATGGGACTCGAACCCATGACCCCGTGCTCCTCAAGCAAGAACTAGATATTTGCTGCACGCATCTAAAATGTTTAGAGTGATTTCTCACTTTGTATAAATATTATATCAGAATTTTATTATAAAATCAAATTTCTATGGTACCCGAAGCCGGACTCGAACCGGCACGCCGAAGCATCTGATTTTGAGTCAGACAAGTCTACCTATTTCATCATTCGGGCGTATTTTTGGGTTGCGCGACGGGACTCTAACCCGCAAGCCCGTAGGCACCCCGTTTTTATCGGGGCGTGTTTGACATTTCACCACGCGCATAGATAAGCCAAACAAGTGCGGCCGCTTCGCACAGTACCGCTTTTTCAGTTGTGCACACTGAATTAGAACTCTCTGAATTATACAGATTCGCCTAGCCTTTCCTACCATCTTGTTTGGAGTGGACACTAAACACCAGCGGTTATGACTCCTATGTTCCGCTTTCACTGCTGTGCACACAGTTGAGGACTAACTCTTCCGGCTACATTTCCTCCCATAGTGTAAGCATCTCGTCGGGTTTCACACCTCTCGGTTCTACCCGCAAACTTGAGGTTCCTGGCTTATTTATGCGTCGGCCACCAGTTAACCGACAATGGGCCAATAGCGGCAAGGTTGATTTATATTCCGGAAACTTTACCAAAAGCCGGTTTAGGGTGCGCTTTGTTGACCAGTAAGGGCCTCCCTCTACGAAACT
>JAZRRY010000035.1:0-5044 GCA_045651145.1 Candidatus Nanosyncoccus sp. | reverse complement strand
CAAAGGAGCTAAATTAATGGATGGGGAAGTAGTAGTATTTATCTTGGCTGTTTTAATAATTGCTGTTTTGATTTTTGTGGCAATTCTGTTGACTGGTAAGCGCGGATATCACTTTAATGTTGAATATTACCAAACGAGATTTCTAGAGATTGAGAATAAGTTAAATCAAAACAACCCCGCTACTTATATGACCACAATTATTGAAGCTGATAAATTGCTTGACAAGGCATTAGTAGAAATGGGAGCACCCGGTAAGACAATGGGCGACCGATTGAAAAAATACGGTGGCAGATTTACCAATTTAAATTCCGTTTGGCGAGCACACAAACTTCGCAATGTACTGGCGCACGAGTCGGATGCAAGTGTTAGCTACAAGCAAGCGTCAAATGCTTTAGCAATATATAAGCAAGCACTAAAAGATCTGGGAGCGATATAGAAAGGAGTCAAAATGAAATATTTGCCGACCATTGGAATTGAATGCCACGTACAACTCTGCACCAAAACTAAATTGTTTTCTGAAGTCGATAATGATGCCAGAGGCAAGGAGCCAAATTCCTGTGTATCGCCAATAGATTATGCTTTGCCTGGAATGCTACCGAGACTAAACGGTGAGGCTGTTACGTTTGCAATTCTTGCTGAAAGGGCAATGAACTGTGAAATTAATCTAAATTCTAGATTTGATCGCAAACACTATTTTTATCCAGATTCGCCAAAAGGCTATCAGATTACACAGTTTTATCAGCCAATTATTGGGGCGGGCTATGTAGAGTTACCTTCTGGCACAAAAATCCGAATTGAACACGCACACCTAGAAGGAGATGCTGGCAAGCTAACACATTTTGACACTTATTCTCTTGTGGATTTCAACCGCGTAGATACGCCCCTAATTGAAATCGTGTCGATGCCAGACATTCATTCAGCGAAGGATGCGCATGATTATTGTAAAGAGTTATGGAGATTGATGTGTTATGCTAGGGTAACTTACGGCGATTTATATAACGGGAATATGCGTTTTGATGTAAATATTTCTTTAGCGCCGGAAGGTTCAAAAGAGCTAGGAACGCGCGCCGAGGTTAAGAATTTGAATTCATTCCGCTCGGTAGAGCGTGCAGTATCTTACGAAATTAAACGTCAAAGCAGATTACTTGACCAGGGCGAAAAGGTAGTGCAGGAAACACGCGGATGGAGTGACGCCGAAGGAAAAACTACTGGACAAAGAAGCAAGGAAGAAGCCAAAGACTATTGCTATATGCCAGAGCCAGATTTACCTCCAATTAATTTGTCTAAGGAATTTGTCGAAACTGAATCGGCAAAATTACCACTGATGCCGTTAGATTACCGCTCAGCATTTCGTGACATCATTAAGCCTGATACGCTTGAGATACTGTTGGATTATCCACAATTGATGCAGAAATTAGGTGAGATAGCGGACCTTCCATCGGGGCCGCGTCCGTCCGGTCCGTTGCTACGGGCGGCCGGCGCTAATTCTCGCGCTGCCGCGCTCCGAAATGCCCCTTATGGAAGTCCAGCTATCTCACTAATGTCTAACTTGTTTGCGTCGGTGTTGTTGGCGGAAGAAAAGTCGGCTGAGTACCTTAATGATTTGCCAAATGCTAAAGACTTAATAGGGCTCGCTGAGATGAACGAGAAAAAAGAGTTATCCTCTACAGCAACAAAAGAAGTATTCTTAAAGCTATTCGATCCACAAATGAAGGGTCGCGGAGCCAAAAATATTGCAAAAGAGCTAGGGCTGATTCAGGAAAATGACCTAGGGGCCTTAGAAAAGATTGTAGATACAGTACTGGCAAAGCCCGAAACTCAAAAAGCCCAGAATGACTTTAAAGCTGGGGAAGAAAAAGTGATAGGATTCTTAGTGGGGCAGGTAATGAAAGAGTCGCACGGTAAGGCCAATCCAGGCGCCGTACAAGAGATTTTGCGCAACAAACTTACTGACTCATAAATCATTTCACGATTCTAGGCTTTATTTTTATCGTTATTTATGCTACAATGATTAAAAGTATGTCTTGTTTTTGAGTGTGGAACTCACAAGAAGTGAATAATAAATTATAAAGGAGCATATGGCTACTAACAATCTAACAAAACTGCGAAATATTGGCATCATTGCTCATATTGATGCAGGTAAAACTACTACCTCAGAGGCGATTTTGTATCGTACTGGCCTCAAGCATAAAATCGATTTGGTGAAAGGCGGTACTGGTGGCGCCGAGACTGACTGGATGGAACAGGAGAAAGAACGCGGTATCACGATTACTTCTGCCGCTGTGACTGTCTATTGGAAAGATCATCAAATTAACATTATTGACACCCCAGGGCACATTGACTTTACGGCCGAGGTGGAGCGCTCTCTTCGCGTACTAGATGGTGCTGTGGTGGTATTTGATGGCAAGATGGGCGTAGAAGCTCAGTCTGAAACTGTATGGCGCCAAGCTACCAAATATGGTATTCCTCGTATATGTTTTGTAAACAAGATTAACCAAATCGGTGGCGATTTTTACAAATCACTAGATTCGATTCACAAGCGCCTATCCAAGAATGCGGTAGCTATTCATTTGCCAATTGGCTTCGAAAAAGATATTTGTGGTGTAGTAGATTTAATTGATATGAAAGCATACACCTACAAGGATTATGCCGATCATGAGCTTACTGTAGCAGAAATTCCTGCCGACATGGTTGAAAAAGCCAAGAATGCCCGCTCGATGCTAGTAGAAGAGGCCGTGCAAGCCGATGAAGCCTTAATGGAGAAATACTTTAGTGAAGGCGAAGAGGCGATCACTATAGATGAATTAAAGTCAGCACTTCGCAAGCGCGTGCTAGATGGTGATTTCTTCCTAGTTACAGGTGGCGACGGTCGTGGCGTGATTGTTGAGAAGGTACTTGACCTCATGACAGACTATTTACCATCCCCACTTGATCGCGATCAGGGCCAAACAGTAGGCACAGATCCAAAGACTGGCGACCAAATCATTCGTAAGGCCGATAATAGCGAGCCCTTAACCGCATTGGCTTTCAAAATTGCGACTGACCCATTCGTAGGTAAATTAATCTTTATTCGCGTATACGCAGGCACCCTTAAATCAGGAGATACTGTACTTAACGCTTCTACTGGCGACAAAGAGCGCATCGGGCGCCTAGTGAGAATGCACGCTAATGATCGTAAAGATATTACCGAGATCACGGCGGGCGATATTGCCGCAGTAGTAGGTTTAAAGAACTGTACGACAGGTACTACGCTTTGTGCTCCTGCACATCCAATTTTACTCGAGTCGATCGAATTCCCAGATCCTCCAGTATCTATCGCGGTGGAGCCAAAGACCAAAGCTGACCAGGAAAAAATGGGGCTTGGTCTTTCAAAGATGGCCGAGGAGGATCCGACTTTCCGCGTACATACCGATGAAGAGACTGGCCAAACTATCATTTCTGGCATGGGTGAGTTGCACCTAGAAATCATTATTGACCGCCTAAAGAGAGAGCATGGTGTAGAAGCCAACACTGGTGCGCCTCAGGTAGCATATCGCGAAACTATTCGTGGTACTGCCGAAGCACAAGGTAAGCACATCAAGCAGTCTGGTGGTCGTGGTCAATACGGTGACGTTTGGATTAAGTTTGAACCGAATGAAGCAGGGAAAGGCTTTGAATTTATTGATCAGATTAAGGGCGGTGTGGTGCCACAAGAATATCGCAAGCCAGTACAAAAGGGCGTTGAAGATACTTTGGCTGGTGGCGTGATTGCCGGTTATCCAGTAGTAGACGTTAAAGCTACTTTATACGATGGTTCGTATCATGATGTAGACTCTTCTGAGCTAGCATTTACCTTGGCGGGTTCACTTGCTACCCGTGAAGGTATCAAGAAAGCTAATCCAGTACTGCTAGAGCCTATCATGAAACTAGAAATCACCACACCTGAAGAATTCATGGGTGACGTAATTGGCGACATTAATGCTCGCCGTGGCCGCGTAGACGAAATGGAAGATTTGAACGGTGGCGCTAAGCTAATCAAGGCTTTCTGTCCGCTAGCGAACCTCTTTGGTTACACGTCGGATCTTCGTGGTATGACTCAGGGAAGAGCAGCTTCTAGCATGGAGCTCTTTGCCTACGAGGAAGTTCCACCGAACGTGGCTCAAGAGATTATTGAGAAGAGAAATTCGAAATAATCTTTAAGGAAAAATCAAATACCGCCTTACTTGAGGCGGTATTTGACTGCTTGGTCATAAAAGCTATCTCTGGAAGAATTTCTTTCTTGAGTTATGGCGCATTACCGAGTAGCCACCTAGGCTGACGATTACCACTGCTCCTGCGGTCAAGACAATGCTACCTGCTGTCATACTTGAGCCGTCTGAGTTGGTAAACATACCGGTATCTGGAGGAGTGACTTCTACTTCGATGGATTGATCTACGTCATCGAGATCTTTGTGCTCGTTGATGAGCTCCTCACCGCGATAGAGGCTTTCGAAGACTACTAGTTTTTTGCCTCCAAGGCCAGTCGTATTAAGATTGAAGAACATTTCCACACTGCCACATTTCTCTGTTGGAGTAAAAGTGGTTTCTGCCTCTACTGGAGCGCTATTGACTAGCAAGCCGTTACCAGTATTTTTGTCCATGATTATACCTTTGAGTGTATATTCTACTCCAGGGATTAGGCAGTAATCTACTACATCCTTAACCGTTACATCTTTGCCGACTGGAAGAACTTTTTCCTCGGTATCAGCGTCGGTAGCGGTAGTATGGATATATACCATTTCTACAGTCTGGAAGTCATCGTTCAAATCTTCATGAGAGACAATCATTTCGTCGTTATAGTATAGCCTCTCGAATACTACTACTTCTTGACCACCGTATCCCGTACCATCGAAGACGAATTCCATATCTACATCTTCACATTCTTCTTTAGGCGTAACTTCTACGGAGCTTTCAACCTTTTGCCCATTAATTAGTAGGGGTTCTCCGGTTTCTCTGTTCATCAAGACACCTTTGATTGTAAAGGTAGTATTGGTGCGAGCACAGTAGTGAACGTGGTCGACAATCT
>JAZRRY010000034.1:0-9550 GCA_045651145.1 Candidatus Nanosyncoccus sp. | reverse complement strand
GTTATGAAGGGATATTTAAATAAACCAAAAGAAACTAAAGAAGCTTTTGAGGTTGTAAACAGCAAAAAATATCTTAAAACTGGTGATATTGGCTATATTGACGAAAAGGGATTAATCCATTTTCGTTCTCGCTTGAAGCGCATGATTATTAGTAATGGCTACAATATTTATCCTACAAATATCGAGGATGTCACACTTAAATGCGGTAGTGTAAATAGCTGCGCTGTGGTAGGCAAAAAGGACGATTTGCGCGGCGAAAAGATTGTAGTGTTTATAGTGGCTAAAGAAGACACATCTGAGCGCTCAATTAGAAAAGAACTTACTAGTGTCTATAAAAAATATCTTGCCAAATATGAAATCCCCCGCGAAATAAGGTTTATCGGCGAACTGCCTAAGACCAAACTTGCAAAGGTAGATTTTAAGGCCCTAGAGCAACTATTATAATTTTGTTCTATTTTCTAGGGCCGCGCTAAGCGTAATTTGATCCGCATAAGACAAATCTACGCCGAGCGGTAAGCCTCTCGCTAGTCTAGTTAGCCTAAGTTCAGGGTTTTGTTCGTGTAAGAGTTTCTCGAGAAGTAAAGCTGTAGATTCGCCTTCAATTGAAGGGTTAGTCGCAATAATCACCTCGCGCACATTATCGTCATTTACCCTCTTGATTAATTCGCCAATATGTAGTTGGTCTGGCGTAATTCCATCAATAGGCGAAATTGCACCGCCTAATACATGGTAAGTACCCTTAAAAGATTTAGTTTGCTCTATAGCGTAGATATCAAGAGGTTCTTCTACTACTAATACTGTAGCTTTATCGCGAGACGGGTCCGAATAAAAGGGCGAAATCTCTTCATTGACATCAATCAGAGCAAAAGTAATAGGACAAGTTTTAACTTTGTCGTGTAAGTCAGCTAACACATCGGCAATATTCTTTGAGATTTTGGGGTTTGATTTGAATAGAAAATAAGCATATCGCTCGGCTGTACGTGGCCCAACGCCAGGAAGCATCGATAAAGCCTCTATGACATTCGTCAAAGCTTGTGGCAACATTATTACATCCCGCCAAAACCGAGATTGCCTAGGCCACCCATAAGAGGCTTCATCTTATCGGTAGCAATTTCCTGCGCTTTAGCAAAGCCGTCCCTCATGCAATTCTCAATCCAGCGCTCCAATTCGTGAATATCATCTAGATCGACCTTTTCCGGATCAATTTTGACTTTTTTCACCTTAAGCTCACCATTAATTTGAACAATCACCGCGCCGTTACCGGCTTCAACTTCGACTATCTCATTCTTTAACTCTTTTTGCGCTTTACGTAGTTGATTTAATAATTTCATTTGGTCCATCTTTTGACCCATATCACTCTCCTTCTTTTTCGGTATATGTATATAGATATATTATATCAGAGTTTTCGCGCATTGGCGAAGTAATAATCTCTGACAATTTGAGCCAATCTGGCTTATCTTTTAGTGGGCCAAGCGAAGCAACACTTTCATAAACCCCCTCAAGCTTATTGGTCACTTTAATGTCGGTATTATGTTCTAGTATTTTATAAAAATTGTAATCCTGGGTCGCAAGTAGCGTGCCGGAGTTAATATTTTCATTGATTACTTCTAGAGTGTAGTTAAACTGACTAGCAACATTAGGGTTGTAACGATACCCATATACATATTGTAAGAGGTTAGGGATAATCATAATTGCAAAAAGAATAGTAAGCGGCAACGCAGCCGAAACGCGTGCGTAAGGATTTTCCGGGAAAAGACCATACCACTTTTCTAGGATATATTTAAAGCCGTGAGCGATTAAGATTGAAAAAGGCAAGATTAAAAAGATAATAGCATTCGGATTAAAGCCAGAAATAATCAAACAAAAGATAATTAAGATGGTGGCAATTGAGTTTCTAGAAGCAAAAAATCCCTTAGTGGTCGAGAACAGGCCGATCAGTACGAGTGCAAATACAGGTAAACTAATCAGAGGTGACAAAAACACGCTTTCGATTGTGGAACGCCAAGAAAACACCGGAATAAGAGCATAGGCTATATTCGGGAAGAAATCGCCAATATTGAAATCCTTGGCAAATAGTAATTCCATTATAATATCTGGACGATTATGAATACTAATTCCCAGCACCACAAAGCCAGCAATCAAAAGAATTCCGATGAGGACCATTGGGATCTTAGGGAGGTTCTTAATTACAAAGCGAAGATGTGGCTGTGAAATCACAAAAACCACACAAAAGATGGCAAAATAAATCATGAAGGGCGTAAACACTGACAATAGTAGTATGAGCGCAAAAGCAAAACAGTATAACGGCTTAGGGCGCTTTTCACCCTGAATCTTTGAGCCAAGCCATAGTAGTAATGTTGGCCAAAATACCAACATAATTAAAGGTGTACCAGATCCCGCAAGAAATAGAAAAGGGGTCGAAAGAACGATAAGGCAAGAAACAAGTAGCGAAACATTACTCTTAAACCATCTATTTAGTAGTAGGATTAGTAAGAATCCAAGCAGTAACCCAATAATAATACTGGGTATTTTAATCGCGTATGCAGTTAATCCAAAAATGGAGATAGAGAGTCGCTGAAGAATTTTATAAGGTAAATCTACTAATTCCCCGTTTAAGATTCCAGCTCGTCCAGTATTGAATGACTCAGTAGCGGAAACCATTTCGGCATCAGACAGGCCATACTGAGCAATTAGCGGCAAGACAAATAATAAAATCACAAAAGCCAATCCCAAAATAGCATAGCCAATCACGAACTTATATCGATATAAAAAAAGCTTAGAAATTATGATTTTCTTCATATCAACATTATATCATATATGTACAAAACACGCTTATGTTAAATATTTAGTGTTCTTTATCGAGTGACATAAACCTAGATCTTGCACCGTCGAAGTAAAGTTCTATGGTGCCAATAGCTCCGTGGCGATGTTTACGAATAATCAGCTCCGTAATATTGGTGTCTTCTTCTTCTGGCTTTTTATAATAATCTACACGATGCAAGAACATCACAAGGTCGGCATCCTGCTCAATAGATCCAGATTCGCGCAAATCAGAAAGCACAGGTCTCGGATCATCGCGTCCGGTTACGTTACGGGATAGCTGAGCTAGAGCAATTACCGGAATATCCAGTTCGCGGGCCAGAATCTTAAGCCCACGCGAAATCTCGGTTACCTCTTGCACGCGTTGACCTTTGTAACGTTCTCCACCTTGGATTAACTGGAGATAATCAATAATTACCACCCCGATATCATGATCATGCATGGCTCTACGGGCTTTGTTGCGTAATTCCAGAATAGTCATCGAGCTGGTGTCATCTATATAGATCGGTATTTCGTCCATCTCGTCCATAGCATCACCAATGCGTTGAAACTCTTCATCGGTTAAATTACCAGTACGCATATTCCAGTTATCAATTCCGGAAACAGCCGAAATCATGCGATCGACAATTTCGTTTTTGGCCATCTCTAGCGAAAAGAACAAAACGCCCTTCTTATTAATGCTGGCTACATTATAGGCCAGGTTTTGTGCGAAAGTTGTTTTACCCATTGCTGGGCGCGCACCTATTACGATAAAATCGCCTTTCTGCAGTCCTGCCGTCTTTTTGTCTAAGTCGCGAAAACCGGTCTTTAATCCTCTAAGTGCTCCCCTATTCTTATGTAATTCCGCAATTCTCTCAAGTGCATCCGCCAGGAGCTCATCCATTGCCACGTAATCGCTTTTAATAATCTTGTCAGATACTTCAAAAAGCTCTCTTTCTGCATCACCCACAAGTGCGTCAGTATCAACATCATCCTCGTAAGCCTTTTTTGCAATTGTAGTGCCAGCATTAACTAGCCTGCGTCGCACCGACATCTTCTCGACAATTTCCGCATAGGCTTTGGCGTGTGTAGCCACCGGCACAAAAGTAGAAAGTTCAGTTAGATATTCTGCCCCACCAACATCCTTAATCTTTTTACTGGATTTAAGTTCAGAAGTCAAAGTTAAAAGATCGATGGGCTTATGCTTATCATATAAGCAAGTCATCGCTTCAAAAATAGTCTGATGACGCTTATCATAAAAATCACGCGGACGAACGATCGACAATACATCCGACATTACATCTTCTGCTAACATAATCGCACCAAGCAAAGATTTTTCGGCGGTTATATCCTGCGGTGGGACTTTACCGTTCTTATCACTCAAATGGGTTACCTCCTCCATCGTTTTGTACTCTACCACCCATTATATCAGAAATTTTATCAATTACTACGTCAGGCTTTGTATTAATTGGTTGATCGTCAATGTTATGGACGATAATCTTAACGCCAGGTATAACCTTGCTTAAAATAGCTTTATTGTTATCGCGTGAAAGGATAGCTTTTACAATCTTTTTTTGCGGATAAAGATTTAATGTGCTGCCATCTAATACGTAATCACATTTTAAAAGCTGAGAATATACCGCATCGTTTAGTCTTTTTACTTCTTCGATAAATTTCGGCCAATCAAACGAACTTTGCGCTTTTGTGGGTTGAGACTTAACAGGCTTCGCTTCGGCCGGTGCCTGTCGAGTAGGCTCTTTAACTATACTTGCTGTATTTTGTTGTTGAATAGGAGTAGAAATTATCCCGGGAGTCACTATAAGATTACTAGTCAGAGCCACTAGCAGCCTTGCCTCGGGAAAAGGCGCCTTTACTTCTGCTAATTTGGTTAGTAATGGCAAAAGCTCAACACTAGGCGAATCAATAATTTTCTTAATCATCTCTTCAGATAATGTTTCGGGCTTTACGCCAGACAAAAGCAAATCTTTTAGCGAGCTAGATATTCCTACTAAATCACCCGAAGCGTACTTTATTAGTAGAGCATCTATCTTATCGTCATCGGGTAATCCCATTGCAGATACAACCATGTCTTTTGTAATCTTTTGATCTGAGAGCGTGGAAATTTGGTCGAGAAGAGAGAGCGAATCCCTAAACGAACCGCCACCTTGTCTCGCAATCAACTTGAGGGCGTCATCCTCGATGGTTATTTTTTCTTTCTCAGCAATCGTTTTTAAGTAGCTTGCCATTTTTTCGGCATCGTATAATTTAAAAGCATAAACTTGAGTGCGAGAAGTAATTGTGATAGGAACTTTGTGTGCATCTGTTGTTGCCAGTATAAAAATCACATGAGAAGGCGGCTCTTCCAACGTCTTAAGCAGTGCATTGAAAGCTGGAGGAGTCAACATGTGTACTTCGTCTATGATGTATACTTTATATTTTCCAACGGTCGGCGCAATGGCAGCTTTTTCTCTCAATTCTCTAATGTCATCTATCCCACGATTACTGGCACCATCAATCTCTATGATATCGACATAATTATCTTCGGCCTTATATTTAAACCCATTCACCTCATGAGCAAGAATTCGCGCCACGCTAGTTTTGCCACAGCCCCTAGGGCCAATAAAGAGATACGCATGACTAATCTTACCAGATTTAAGTGAACTAGAAAGCGGATGAGTCACCTGCTCCTGACCAATCACTTCCACTAATCTAAGAGGACGATATTTTCTGTATAAAGCCTTCATAAATATATTTTAACACGAAATTTAGAGTGCTGCTTCAACTGCAGCCCAGGTGGCATCTTCGTTGTTGGCTGGAATAGTCACAGATACTTGAGAACCTTCATGCAGATGGAAATACGTAACCGAAGCGTAAAGGATTTGGTATTCCTTGCCAGCAATTTCGACAAAATACTTATCATCGTGATGAGTGAGTGTACCAATCACGGACTTGCGCTCAACTGGACCAATCTGCTTGTAAAGGAATTTGCCGTCATTAGTGATTGTAAGTTTCATGATATCGCCTTCAACTAGCTTAGACTTAGAAGCATAGTTTGCGGGAACTGGATAATTCTTGCCATCTGGCCCGATCATGATCTGGCCGTCAAAAATCCCTTCTATTACCTTGCCTTCCGGATTGGATACAACCGTATCTCGTGGCGCCGTAATAGTCTCGCCATCACCAATTACGGAAACTAAAAGTTCCTTAGCCGCAGAAAGACTTACTTCAGCTTCGCTAAGTAAGCTACGTAACCTTTTTATTTGTTTTTCTGAAATTTCAGACATCACCTCGCATCCTGTCTAAATATAGTATTAGTATTATATTATATCTTTTGGTAGGTAAAGTCAAGGATTTATTATTGGAGTTTTCCACCAAATTAACTTCGGTTACTTACATATTGTTGTAAAAATTACATAAACACATAAGCGATCATTAAAAGTATCAAATAGTACACCTGAAGACACGCTCCAGGGCGCTCGCCCAAGCTTATGGTCCTAAAGAATGCTATTCTGATGCCTTGAATAATCCCGTATGTTTTTTTCCGTCATAAATCATAGTTGGAATACCTTTGACTTTAAGTTGGTTCTCAATGATTTCTTTATTCTGATTCATTTTATCTATTGTTTCGGGGTAATATACAATTTCGCGAACTCTTTTAATTCCACCTTCATCTACACCAGCCTCTTTTAGCCACTGTTCTAATTTGGAGGTCGCCTCATCCGTACTATAGTCATCGTTGAATTTATTTTGATAAGAAATCCCTTCGCTATTTTTGCCAGTAAAAATCTTGTCGATAAGATAAAGCGAAAGACCAGATTCGTATTGTTCACTAGCGAACAAATATTTCACGATGATTTCCGAATTGCTGAATTTATAATTACCGTCAGCGTCCTGTATCGCGAAGGGCACTAGCCTCACGTTATAAGAATCAAAGAAACCAGATGATTTTTGATTACGATAAGATATCATGCAGACGGAGCAGCCTGGATCAAAGATATCGACAGCCACGGGCGAGTCCTCAGCCTCATTATTATTGATAGCTATATAATTAAATGAATAATCACTTGCCTGGTAAGTACGGAATTTATCTGGGATAGCCTCAAATATTTCGCCCCACTCTGTAAACCATCGCCCCGTAGCTTCTAATGGATTAGTAGGTTCACTTTCATCAATCGAACAAACTTCTGCGCCTAGCGAGCAGGCTGAAGGCTTAGTCACGTTACAGCTTCCTAGCGCCCATAGCGCTAGTAAAGACTTAACCGCTGTAAGAATTGCCCAAATTGCGACGACGACAATAATAACAGAAAGCACTTCTATAATAATTGAAAGGGGCTTTACCCATTTAGGGTATTTAAGCATCACGCGGCTAAGTAAAGTATTTTTGACATCTTCCTTAAAGCCAGTTTCACATTTTTGCAAACGAACTTTTTTCCAAAGGCATCCCCAGGATTTTTTTAGAGCTTTAAGATAGGCCTTCCCTACTTTAGGTTTGAAAATTGAAATCAGCGCCATAAATACTCCGATCAGCGCCAAAATAATAAATGCAGCTATACACACCATAATATATATAATTGTAGCATAAAAGTATAAATGTTAATGTATGATTTTATCCATTACGCTTTTAACTTTTTCAATATCCTCGGGACGATTATGTAGCCCCAGAGAAAATCTGATTAGTGGTGGCAAGCCGAGTACGTGATCAAGGTAATAATGAGCACAAAAGTATCCAGTACGCGCCATAATATTTTCTCTAGATAGCGCCGTACCAAGAAGATGCGAATCTAGTCCATCCACATAAAAAGAAATAGTAGGATTTGGCTCATGATTCACTAGGTGTACCTTGTCCGAACTAGATAAAAAGCTATATAACTCACTATAATTCTGTTTTAAATTCTGCCAATCCATCTTGGGGAGTTTATTTAACCAATCTAGTGCCGCACCTAAGCTTATAATTTCACCCCAGGCTTGCAAGCCAGACTCAAACCTAGTATAACGATGCTCTTTCTCTGTTGCGGACAAAACATAGGCGCTTTCTTCGACATTGTCTACCATGCCACCGCCCACAAAACCCTGCACCATATCATCCATTAGTTCGTCGCGCCACACTATCACACCAAGTGAAGGAGCGTATAGCTTATGTGCTGAAAAACAAATAGCATCCGGCTCTGCCCCGCGCAGAATATCGGCTGAATGTGCCATAGCTTGCGCAGCATCAATAATAATTATCCCGCCAGCCTTATGTACAGCTTTAATCACTTCCTTAATATTGGATAGTTTCCGACCGTCAAAATTGGATGCACAATTCATCACGACTACGGCATTGGTGAAGTCATAAGAATCCAAGTCAATAGATCCGTCCTCATTCCTCTTGATTACTTCGCGAGGTGAACCAGTGCGCTCACTAAAAGCGATTGTCGCAAGAAAAGGCGAATTATGCTCAATCTCAGAGGTAATTACTTTACTAAATCTATTAGCCTTAAGTTGTGACAGAATCAAATTAATCCCATAAGTAGTATTAAGAGTGAAGGAGACTGTATACTTACGCGAAGATAGTTTTAAAAACTTCAAAACTTTCGCCCGCGTTTCTTCAACCTTCTCGTCAGTCTCTATTCCCCATTTATACTTGACTCTTTCACCGCACGAATTATGTTCCGTATAATACTTATTGATGGCGTCAATTACGGGACGCGGACGCAAACTCTGACAAGCCGCATCAAGATATACCTCCCCTTCACCTAAATAATCAAAATCGTTCATGTAGATTATTTTATCATAAAAAAATAAAACCTGGTATTTATAAGCATTTCGCGAGCCAGAATTGTAATCGGGTTTTCCAGGTCGAGCACGGAACTGGTAATTCCGGCGCAGACCTGACGAAAATTGATTACAATTCCAGGCGCGAGCGAATCGCACATAAATACCAGGTTTTATTTGTTAAGAATAACAATTAGCTAACATTAATTATTTAAGCGAGTTCTACAGTAGCACCAGCTTCTTCAAGAGCTTTCTTCATGGCTTCAGCATCGTCTTTAGCGACCTTTTCCTTAACGGTAGCAGGAGCACCATCTACGATAGCTTTAGCTTCACCAAGACCAAGTCCGGTAGCTTCCTTAACAGCCTTGATTACTGCAATCTTTTGCGCACCAGCGTCTTTCAAAACGACGTCGTACTCGGATTTGCCTTCATCAGCAGCAGCACCTGCATCAGCAGCAGGGCCAGCGGCAACAGCAACTGCAGCAGCAGCTGGCTCGATGCCATATTCATCTTTAAGAGTGTTTTTTAATTCGTTTACTTCGAGAACAGTCAATTTGACTAGTTCTTCGGCTAATTTCTTAATATCTGTAGCCATATTAGTCCTTTCTAATTAAAAATTATGGGTTACTTATTAACTTGCGTGTGCTTCTAGTCCAGAAACTATACCAGATAGTCCACCGGAAAGAGCAGAAATGCTGTCGGTAGCTGGCGACAAGAGTTGTGCCACAACCTGAGCAATAAGCTCGTTTTTGCTTGGCATTGCAGCCAGTGCCTTTACGTCTTCTTCAGACAAGCTATTTCCAAGATTACTAAATCCTCCAAGAAGATTAAGTGCATCGTGGGTCTTGGCGAATTCTGCCAAAACCTTAGCTGGAGCAACTTCATCTTCACTAGAAACAGCGTAAAGTAGCTGACCGGTCAAGCCAGTAGTATCCGTGTCTTTATAGACGCCGATTTGTCCCATCGCTACGCGTACGAGACGGTTCTTGACTACCTT
>JAZRRY010000033.1:0-14071 GCA_045651145.1 Candidatus Nanosyncoccus sp. | reverse complement strand
GCTATAATAATAAGTAGTATTATGGCGGAAAATAATAATCCAATTAGAAAAGAGGAAAAGAGGAGTATAACTCCAGGATTTTTGAATGGAGATTTAGCTAGCAATGATAGACGTAAGGACGCCGCCAATACTTTGAAGGGTGCTGAGGATGCGGCAAAAGAATCACCCGAAGACAGTTCTAATGGGTATTATTCTGGTAGCGACTCACTAAATCAAAGTAAAGATAAAGCGAAAAGAAAATTGCAATTTAAAAAGGGTCCAATTATAGCTTCTGCAGTTATAATTATAGTTATAGGGATTGTAATATTACCAAGTATTCCATTTATAGCTATCGGGGCCATTGATTATAATTTGCAAAAAAGCCTAGGTTTTACGGGTACTATAGGTATTGTAGAAAAAGCTGCCTCAAAAATACTATCCGAAACGATGTCTAAGGGTAGTTTTCCGGCTGGATTAGCGGCAGATTTTGCTGGTTCTGGTATTGTGGTGGGTCAGGTGACGGAGTCTGGCGATTTTGTACGTACAAATCAATATGTAGCAGATATAGATGATACTTTTGAAATAGCTGCTACGGGTTTTGATTTTTATAGATATGGTAGTGAGGGTGAGCTAGCGGTGCTTTATAATGGGCAAGTGATTAAAGCAGATGAATTTACCGTAGCTTTAGAATCGGATCCAGGAATGTATAATGATTATACTGAAGCACTTAAGGCTGGCTCTAGGCTTATGTATAACGACGAAGACGTACAACGCTTCTTTAAGGAGACGCTAGGTGCTAGTCGGTCAAATTTTTACGGTTGGACGAGTTCGGGAAATTATGAGGAGGATGAGAAGAAGTATTACGAAATAGTTGATAAGGCCTTAAGCGACGACACTTCGGCCGTGATTGCTGGTTGCGGAGAAGAAAGCGAAAATGGTTGTGATGCAGTTGATTTTGATTCCGGCAGTACCGAAGGCGTAATAGATGACGTCAAAGGCGCAACTCGCGATACAAAGAAAGCGGCTCAGCTTCTTAATATGGCGATATCTTCTACCGAACCCAAAAAAGCTGCGAAAGCATTTTTGGTGATCGAAGAGCCGATTCAGCGAGCTAGAATAAATGGGGATAGTTCGGTCAATCCGCTAATGGATTCATTAAATAGGCGCGTCGAGATAAGTTATGTTGACGTAAACACCAACGAAAAGGTAACCGAAAACAAATCGATTTTAGAAACTACAAATTTTGCGGCGGCTGTTTCTGGCGGACATTATTCTACGGAAGAAGCTAATAATTTTTCGCGGGATAGAGTGTTGATTGCTACTGGTACAAACTCTTACGATGGAATGGGTGATGTGATTAGTCAATCGACGTTAGATGATGAATCTAAATCTTCGCCCAGTTCTACTTTGAAAAAAGGTGGTGACGGAGCGAATGGGGAGGTGGTTGATTTGGCTAGCAATAGCGTCAGTAATGCGACGACAAAGTTAGATAATGAGAGATTTACGAGCGTAGTAGGTGGCAATATGGCCATAGCTGGAGGTTCTTATATTTCCAATTCAATTAGTACGGTTGCGTTAGGGGCAATGCCCTCTGACGCCGAATATATCGCAAATTATCAGAAGGAAGTAGATGAGGTATTAGCGCGAAAAGCTAATGCGGAACGTACGACGCTGAGTCCGTTTGATGTTTCTTCTCCGAATACTTTTCTGGGTAATATTGCTTATAAGGTCGCCAGTGCGTATTTAAATCGTTCGTCGCAAAATGATTCGGGGTTTGTTTCTGCCGTAGGTGCGATAGCGGATTTGACTAACGAGTCTGCAGAGGGCTTACTAGGTACTGCGACTGCGGATGGTAGTGATGGGCAGTTTACCACACTTGCGGGTGATTGTATGACCGTAAGTCAGGCGGCCAACGTCGAGGGAGATTTGTATTGTAATTCTCATAATACGATTACTACTAAGTATATCGATTATACTTTGGAGCAATGGAAGGACGTACTCGGCGACAATCTAACTGAAGACGGGAGGCCGGAGGCCGATTCTGGTTTGGCGGATTATATAACTTATGGAACAGATCGTGAAGCTACGGTGGGCGTGAAAAGTGCGACGGTGTGCGAAGCCTATGGAGGTGGGTCGGATGACGATTTTATTAGTAAATTAACTGGTATTATAAAATCACTATTTAAGGCATACGATTCATGCAACGGGGTGGATGACGATATAGCAACTGGTGCCGCCTATACATTAAGTGGAAGTAACGATAATGTTGATAATGTCGAATTATATTCTGGGTATGTGCTTTACGACAAGGTAAGTGCATTAGTTACCGATTCGCGAAGTAAAGTGTCGTTATTTAGAGAAGAATATTATAAAGAACATCCTAAAGATAATTCTGCAGCGGGTCAGATTGCCCGGATGTCTGGTATGACGAAGGCAGAGGCTGAGGTGGCTTTAGGGTATGCTTCGTATCTAGCGCGGATTAGAAGCTATGATCCATCGCAGAGGTTTGCGTTTGGTGGTATAGATCTAGGGCTAGAGAGTCCACAATTAATAGTGGACGATACGAGTGTTAAAGAGACTCTGTACTGCTATTGGCAGGGTAAAACAGAGTATTCTGATTTAAGAAATCGCAGTCAAATTGCGTAATATTATCATTATATCATACTTTGATAAATCTGTCAATTGGGGGTATAATGAACTGATATGGAACAATTAACTAAGATTGGTAAACTAAAGCAAAAATTAAAAGAGCTGAACGCTGAATATGCTAATATTGGTGAGTTGAAAGCTGAGAAACGAGCCGAGTTTGGTCGTCAACTGAATCTTGCTAAGCAGAAGATTTTGCAGGAAATTGCCAGAGCAGAGCAGGAATTAATTGATAAAGATACCGAGCCACTTGATATCACGGCGTGGTCAGGTGTAAATGAGCCACTCCCCGAATTTTATTCTGCAACTCTCGGCTCGAAGCATCCATTAATGTCGGAGCTTGATCGAGTCGCTAATATTTATCAGATGATGGGATTTGACGTAGTTGAATCTCGACAACTAGACGATGAATTTCATATGTTTGATAGTTTGAACTTTGTAAAAGAGCATCCGGCGCGCGATGGCTACGATACATTCCGTACGGAAGAAGGCTTAATTCCTCCTGCACATACTTCTACTATGCAGCATCGTGTATTAAAGAATTACAAGCATAATTTGGATGAAGGAAAGGCAATCGCTGTAGTGGTGCCTGGACGTGTATTTAGAAATGAGGATGTGGATGCGACACATGAGCATACTTTTTATCAGTGTGAAGGTGTATATGTATCTAAAGATTGTACAATGGGAGACATGCTTGGCATCTTGCGAGAGTTTTTCGAAAAGTACTATGAGCAGAAATTGAATATTAGGACTCAACCGGGATATTTTCCATTTACTGAGCCTTCACTTGAGTTTATGATCGAGAAGCCAAAGTCTCTTGGTGGCAAAAAAGGTGATTATCTAGAGATGCTTGGCTGTGGAATGATTCATCCGAATGTATTAAAGATGGCTGGAATTGACCCTAATAAGTATCATGGATTTGCTTGGGGTGGAGGAATTGATAGGTTAGTGATGCTACGTTACGGTTTAAGTGATGTGCGGTATTTTGAATCTGGGAACTTAAATTTTTTGAGGGAGTTTTAATATGAAGATTTCATTAAATTGGTTAAGAGAATATGTAGATATTAAAATACCGAATGATGAATTAATTAGACTAATTGGAGCTCGGTTAGTAGAAGTTGAAGGTGTAATTAATGAAACTCATAAATACGACAAGATTTATGTAGTAAAAGTAGTTAAAGCCGAGAAAATACCAGACACACATTTAACACTTTGTCAGATTGATGTGGGCGAAGATTCTTTGGTGCAGGTGGTATGTGGTGCCCCAAATGTGCATGAGGGGATGCTGACGGCTTGGATAGCTCCAGGTGCAATCGTACCTGCGTCGGTAAATGAAGATGCACCGTTTGTGATTGGTAAACGCAAAATGCTTGGCAAATACGAGTCTAACGGTATGTTAGCTGGTGCGGATGAGCTTGATTTTGGTGATGATCATAGTGGTATTGTAGAGATAAATCCAGAAGAAGCAAAGCCTGGCGATTTACTATCGGATGTTTATGATCTCGAAGATTTAATACTTGAGATTGAAAATAAATCACTAACTCACCGCCCTGATTGTTTTGGCATCATTGGGTTTGCGCGTGAGGTTGCAGGAATAATGGGTCAGAAATTTAACGATCCAGGATTTCTTTTCGAAGAAAAAGTGTTTCCGGAAGGATTTTTGCACCGCGTAGACGGTGGGTTGAAAAGCCAGGACTCTAACTTTAGCGTGAAGGTTGTCCAGCCCGAGATTTGTTCGAGATATACAGCAGCAGTTTTAAAGGTAACTAAGGCTACCGAAAAAGAAAAATATTTGTCCAAAATGCAAATTTTGCTTGCAAAATCTGGTATGAATAGCGTTTCAAGAATTGTAGATATTACAAATTACGTAATGCTTTTGACGGGGCAGCCACTACATGCTTTTGACTACGACAAGTTTATGAAGGTGGGTGGTCTTGAAAATCCCGAAATAGTGGTGAGGCTTGCCGAGAAGAACGAAAAGCTAACCTTGCTTGACGATACTGAGGCTCAGCTAAACGAGAATGATATCATCATCGCTAGCGGACGTAGTCCTGTAGCTTTAGCAGGTGCGATGGGCGGTAAGAATACGATGGTTGATGATGACACGAAGAATATCTTGCTAGAGTCTGCTTCATTTAGTTTATACAATTTACGTAAAACTCAAATGGCGCATGGAATTTTCTCTGAAGCGATCACCAGATTCACTAAGGGTGTGCCAAGCGGAGGTACATTTAATGTATTAGCGGAGACGGTTAGAGAAATTAGAGGTAAGGTTGTTTCAATAGTAGATTATTATCCGAATCCGAAGCCGCAGCCAGTTGTTTTGGTATCCGTGCAAGAAATTAATGATTTATTAGGTACAGATTATAGCGAGAAGTTAATTATCGATACTCTTGAGAATGTAGGTTTTGAGGTTGAATCTAAGAATGGAGAATTGAAAGTTGTTTCGAAGTACTGGCGTACAGATATCCATATAAGAGAGGATATAATTGAAGAGGTTGGTAGATTGTTAGGATATGATAATATTAAGCCAACTTTGCCACTTCATAGTACGTCTAATACTAATTCAATGTTTGAGTTAAAACACAAAATCCGGGGTATTATGGAAAAATTAGGCGCAAATGAACTCCTTACCTATAGCTTTGTTTCTGGTAAGTTGTTAGAAAAAGCTGACCAAGACCCAAAAAATTCATATAAAATAGTTAATTCGATTTCTCCCGAACTTCAATATGTCAGGCAAAGCTTAGTGCCGAGTTTGCTTGATAAGGCATATCTAAATGAGAAGTTGCCGGTAGAGAGATTTGCTATCTATGAAATGAATAAGGTTTATCAGAAAGAGTGGGGGCTAGATGATGAAAAAGTGCCTGTCGAAAAGAGTTCTTTGGGGTTTGTAGTTGCAGAACGTAAAAAGCGAGAAACAGCATATTATAAAGCGAAAAAATATTTGGCTGAGCTTCTAGTGGAGCTAAACATTACACCAGAATTTTTGCCACTTAAAAGTAGCGTGGCAAGTTCTAGGCCTTTTGATCAGAAGCGATCGGCTGAAATTAGATTGGATGGCGAATTGATTGGAGTAATAGGTGAATTTAAGAATTCTGTGCGTAGCAAGTTTAAGTTGGCAGAGTATCTAGCTGGTTTTGAGCTGAATTTAGATGTTTTGCTGGGGAAGGTGAATTATAGGAAAAAGATCGAAACTACTAGACCTAAATCCATGGATCTAACAGTGACAACAGACGACACTTATGGTGAGGCCTTGAAGAAGGTCCAGGCGGAGCATCCTAATGCAAAGATATATCCTGGTACTATTTATCAGGGTCCAAATCAGAAGTCCAAAAATATCACATTCCATATTGAATATACGGAATAGATTATTTTACAGTTGCATCCAACAATGCTTATGTTATAATAGTTTATATGATATTACTTGATTCGGTTACAAAGAAGTATCCCGGAGATAATGAGCTTGCACTAGATTCGGTATCTTTACATATCGAACCAAATGAGTTTGTGTTTTTAGTTGGTAAATCTGGTGCTGGTAAATCTACCTTAATGAAGATGATCACTAAGGAGGAAATACCGGATTCTGGCAAGATTATTATTGGTGGAATTGATCTCGATTATGTGAAAAAGCGTCATATTCCCGGCTATCGACGTAGATTAGGGGTGGTATTTCAAGATTTTAAGTTGCTACCGAGGAGGACAGTTTATGAAAATGTAGCTTTTGCACTAGAGATTGCCGGCATGAGTAATAAGGAAATCAGGCGAACCGTACCCAAAGTACTTGAATTGGTGGATTTGCTTGACCAAGCGAATAAGTTTCCAGATCAATTATCTGGTGGGCAGGCGCAGCGCGTATCAATTGCTCGTTCTGTCGCAAGGCAGCCAAAGATCTTAATTGCAGATGAGCCGACGGCTAATCTAGATAAGCTTACTACTAATGAAATTATTGATTTACTAAAAAGAATTAATGATTTTGGGACTACGATTCTCGTGACTACGCACAATGAGAATATCGTGAATAATCTTCAGAAACGTGTGGTTACGTTGAAAGATGGTAAAATTGTGAGCGATCAAAAGAATAATGGTATTTATAATCTTGGTAATGCTCCAGTACCAAAGCAGCCTGCGCGCAGAGTGCAAACTCCTGGGCACGCATTAAGGCCAAGGAGAAAAGTGATATAAGGGTGGCGAGATGACAAAAGAAGAGAAAGCAGAAAAAGCAAAAAAGATTAAAAATGTGTCAAAAAAGAGCTTGCATACCATGCAAAAGAACAGAAATAGACATATTTTGCGCGAGAAGGCTCGTATAGTCAAATATGGCACTAAGGGATTTGGCCGCAACATTTGGCTTTCAACTGCCGCTACTATAGTAATGGCAATCACTTTGATTATTCTATTTGTTACGGTGGTGGCTAGTGTAATTTTGACGAATACTGCCGAGATGATGAAAGATAAGATCGATATCACGATTTACTTTAAGCCTAATACTTCGGTCGAAATGTTAGAGAAATTAACTAACACAATAAAGCAGGATCCAAATATTAAGAGTGTAGAGACTTCCACTTCAGAAGAGGAGTACGAAAAGTTTTTAGCTGAAAACACGAACAGTGATGAGGTTCTAGATATTCTCGATGAAGAGATGACAAAGTTAATGATTGGCAAAATGCAATCAACAATGAGAATTAAGGTTTATAATGTTGATGATTTGACGAGCGTGAAGAATATTGTTGAGGAGGGTGAATTGTTCCAGACGTATATTGATAAGGAAAAGGCCCCAACTTATGATGTAAATCGTGCTGAGATTAATACAATTACTTCCTGGGCAAGGATTGCGCGAACTAGTGGTGTCATACTAGCGGCAGTATTCTTGGTAATATCAATTCTTATTATCTTTAGTACGATTAGAATGGCAATCTTTTCTCGTAGGGAAGAAATTTATATGATGAAACTAGTTGGCGCGGATAAGAGTTTTATCCGTGGGCCATTTTTGGTGGAAGCTGAGATTTGCGGGGTGATTGCTGGGGTAATAGCAGCTACGGTTTCGTATTTTGGATTTCAGTTTCTTTCGCCTAAATTAGCCGGGTATGGCATCGACGTTACTTCGATTAGTGGGGCTCTAGAATCAAATAAGCTGATTATTGTATTTCTGATTTTTATTGCAGTTGGTGCTTTGATTGGCAGAATTTCGGCTAGACTTGCCGTGTCTAAATACTTGCATAAGACATAAAACTTATGCTATAATGAAATTATGAGCTATCAAAACAAAAAGAAATTTTTGATCTTGGGGGTAGTTTCTATGTTAGTGGCTACTCCGGCGGTTAATTTAGCGCTAAACTCTCAGCAAGTAGAGGGTATTTCGAGGGCGTGTCAGAATTCCGCCGCTTGCCGTGATGCCGTTGAAAAAGAAAAAGAGGCTATAAATAATGCCGCTTCTGCCGCAAAGACGGCAAATGCCTACCAGGTGAAGGTAGGCGAGCTCTCAGTAGAGATTGCTAAGAAAGAAGCTGAGATTGCAGAGACGGAGGCTGAAGTTAAAGCCCTGAAAGGTAAAATTTCCGAGACGGAAAAGAGATTAGGCGAAGAACAGGAGGCTCTAGCGGAGCTATTAGTAAATATGCATTTTGAGTCTGATGCTGAGCCAATTAAAATTCTCGCCGGTGCGAGTTCAATTTCAGATTTAGCCGAGAAGGCTGCTAGAGAAGAAGTTGTAAAGGAGCAGATTAGTGTTTCAGCAATTGCGGTACGTAAAACTAAAGAAGAGCTCGAAGATGACAAAGCAGAGGTAGAAAAGTTGTTAGAGGAACAACAGTCTGCTAGACAAACGTTAGTAGAGAAGAAAAGCGAACAGCAGGTTTTAGTTGAAAAATACGAAAATGATGCTGAGGCTTACACTGAGGTAGCAAAGGCTGCCCAAATCGCACAACGCGAAGCAGAGCAAGCTGAGCAAGAGGCTCATCCAGAGTTGTATCGTGGTAGTGCTTATACTGGCGCCAATACTTATCCTTGGCAAGAGGATTGCCCTGGCCGTCAGGATGAATTTATTACTTATTGGGAGGATGGTAACGGCTGGAATAAGATTGGTGGATATGTCTGTGAATGTGTAAGCTATGCTGGCTGGAAGGCTTATGAGTATTATGGCTTAGCTCTTGGTTGGGGAAATGCTTATTCTTGGGATGATGGAGCGAGAGCGGCTGGTTATCGGGTAGATAAAAATCCAGCAGCAAATACGATTGGGCAGGTAGATGGCTATCCTTATGGGCATGTTTTCTGGGTGGAAAGTGTAAATTCGGATGGTTCTATTAACGTTACAGAGTATAACAATGCGTATGCTACATATCTATATACTGGTAGTATGCATTATGGTGATTTTGGTTCACGTACGATCTCGGCTGGTGAAGTGTGGCAATATAATTTTATTCATCTTGAATAGAATTAGCATGTGCTATAATTAAAAACATGAGTAATAAAAAAGAGTGGAAAGAGAAGAAAACTAGTTTTGGCAATGCTATTATCATTGGTGCGATTTTTGCAGTCTTAGGCGTAGTAGTTGGGCTAAACTGGAATAGCTGGGTGCGTACTTTTGCACCGTATTTAGGTCTTGGCAGTATAGTAGAATCAACAGCTGATTGGTCTGAATTAAATGAAGTCTACGATAAGCTGGTTAACACTTATAATGGCGAGATAGTGAAGAGTAAAATGGTTGAGGGAGCCAAGAAGGGTTTGACTGAAGCTTTAGGTGATGTATATACAGTGTATATGGATGCAGATGAAACATCTGATTTCTATGACGACTTGCATGGTAATGTGGGAAGTGGAGTCGGTATTGAAATGGGGCTAAGGGATGGATATGTTAGGGTGCTTAGGACTTTGCCAGACAATCCAGCCAGAAAAGCAGGGATATTAGCGGGTGACATTATTTATAAGGTCGACGGGGAGGTGGTTTATGACCTCTCTACGGATGAAATTTCGAAAAGAGTGCGTGGTGAAGATGGTACAGAAGTGACCATATCGGTAGTAAGGGATGGTGAGGAAAAATCGTTTACGATGAAACGTGAGGCTATTAATAATGTATCGGCTTATGTAGATTATGATGGTAAAACCGCTATCGTAACGGTGACTAGATTTGATAACGATACTGGCACTATGGTGCAAAAGTTTGCTAAGGAATTTGCCGATAAAGGCATAGAAAAGGTAATTTTGGATCTTCGTGGCAATGGTGGTGGATACGTTTCGGCAGCGCAGGATTTGCTTAGTCTTTGGATTGATAATGACGATATTCTGATTCAAAAGTCTAAACATTTTGGTGATAGTACTACTAAGACAAGTTCTGGTAGGGCTATCTTAAAGGATATGAAGACGATAGTACTAGTAAACGGCTCTTCGGCTTCGGCTTCTGAGATTGTGGCGGGGGCACTTCAAGATTACGGAAAAGCCAAGATCGTGGGTGAGAAAACATACGGTAAAGGTGTAGTTCAACAATTATTTGATCTTTCGGGCGGCACCGTACTTAAGGTAACCACAGCGGAGTGGTACACACCTAAAGAACGATCGATTAATGGTGAAGGAATTAAGCCAGATGTTGAAGTTGAACGAACGTATGAAGATATAAATTCCATGCGCGATCCGCAAATGGATAAAGCAAAATCATTGTAACATGAAATAGCTCTTTGAGGACCATAAGCTTGGCCGAACGGCCTTGAGTGCGTCCGAAAAGAGCGGTTTCATGTTATAATGTCTTTATGCGTATAGTCATTGCGACAGCAGTGTATTATCCTCAGATTAATGGGGTGGCTGTATTTTCGCACAATTTAGCAATGGGTCTTTCTAAGCGAGGGCACGAAGTACTAGTGCTTTGCCCGAGTCAAACTGGCAAGAATTATTCTCGGACTAAGGATGGAGTAAAGATTAATTATCTAAAATCGGTAGACGTAAGAGTATATCCAGATCAAATTAACGCTGTGCCGCCTAAGAAAAAAATTTTGGGTATGGAACTCCCACATTTGTTTTATAAAAAAGGGTTAAAAGTATCGATATTTCCAGTATCTGAAATTAGACGTGCGCTCGATAAGTTTCACCCTGACGTGGTGCATGTACAAGTGTCAGATCCAATTGGCCTATCCGTAGTATCGTATGCAAGAAAAAAGCATATTCCCATTGTTACGACAGAGCATAACCAGCCCGAAGTGATTACTGAACCTCTTAAAGTGCCTGGCGTGATAAAAAAGCCAGTAAATGCGCTACTTTCATCGTATTTTCGTAATCGACAGAGCAAGAGTGATTTTGTGACTATGCCAACTGAGCAAGCTATTCGTAATTTACTTAAAAAACATACGCTAGGTATTCCGGTGGCGGCGATATCTAATGGGGTTGATTTGACTAACTTTAAGCCTGGTAAGGTTAGGTCGGATATTTATGAAAAATATGGTATTTCTCGTGAGGCGCCAATTGTATTATATGTGGGTCGCGTTGATCCAGAAAAACAGGTGGGGACGGTAATCTCGGCATTTAAGAAAGCGCGTAGTTTTGTTCCGAACGCAGAGATGGTGATAGTGGGTGACGGGGTAGATAAATTAAGACTAGAAAGAAGAGTGGAGGATTTAGGCTTAGGTCGTAAAGTAAAATTTTTAGGACGAGTGCTGCCGCCTGACTTGTATGAGTTATATAAGATAGGAACTGTGTTTGCGACGGCCTCGGAAATTGAGACACAGGGAATTGTTTTGATTGAAGCTGCGGCGACGGGTTTGCCGTTAGTTGCCGTAAATAAGGGGGCAGTCTCAGAAGTGTGTGTAACGGGCGAAAATGGATTTCTCTGTGAACCAGGTAACATCGATGAGATAGCAAAGGCAATGGTAAAAATATTATCGGACACGGATTTGCAAAAAAAGTTTTCTAATAATTCTATAAAAATAGCAAAAAAGCATGATTTTGAAAGTACTTTAGACAAGTTTATAAATATATATCAGCATCTGATACATGATTAGATAAACGGTGATTAATATGGTATAATATGGTTCATGGATAGATATGAACCACTGAAAATCGAAAAAAAATGGCAAAAAATTTGGGAAAGGGAGAAGCTTTTTCGTGCGGTAGAAAAAAAGGGCGTGCCAAAAATGTTTATGGCCGAGATGTTTCCTTATCCTTCGGGCGCAGGGCTCCATGTAGGACATGTGCGAAATTTTACGATCGTAGATGTACTTGCGCGTTTTTATGAACAACAGCGCCTTAACGTGATGAGGCCATTTGGATATGATACGTTTGGCCTACCTGCCGAAAACTACGCGATTAAGACCGGAATGGCTCCTCAGGAGATTACTAAGATCAATATTGAAAATTTTCGTAAGCAGGCTAAGCGTCTTGGATATGCGATTGACTGGGACCGAGAGATTAATACTTCAGATCCGGAATATTACAGATGGACTCAGTGGTGTTTTTTGCAGTTATATAAAAAGGGTCTAGCTTATCAGAAGGAATCTTATCAGTGGTGGTGTCCTGAGGATGAAACTGTACTTGCTAACGAGCAAGTAGAAAACGGCAAGTGTTGGCGTTGCGGTCACGAAGTCGAAAAGAAGAAAATGAAGCAGTGGTTTTTCAAGATCACAGAGTATGCAGATGAATTACTCGATGAAGTTGATGCTTTGGATTGGCCAGAAAAGATTAAGATGATGCAAAAGAATTGGATTGGCCGTTCTACTGGTGCAGAGATTGATTTTGAGGTTGCTGGAATTGCTTTTCGTGGGACCGTATCCCGTGAGCCTAACGAGGCGAGCGAAGTGACCGAGCCCCGCAACGGCGGGCGCGAGGGAGCGGGGTCGAAAGAAAAGCAATCCAGCTTTCACAAAATCAAGGTCTTTACTACGCGGCCTGATACGATTTATGGTGCGACGTTCCTAGTGGTGGCTCCAGAGTATCCAGGGCTGGATTGTATCGTTTCGGATGACGCGCGCGATGAGGTGATGGCTTATAAGCGGGCAGCATTATTAAAATCTGAGGTTGAACGTCAAGAAAATAAAGAAAAGACTGGCGTATTTACTGGGGCTTATGCTATTAATCCCGCCACAAAGGAGGAGATTCCGATTTGGGTGGCTGATTATGTGCTTGCAGGCTATGGTACGGGTGCGATTATGGCTGTCCCGGCGATGGATGAGCGCGATAAGGAATTTGCCGAGGCACATGATTTACCGATTATTGAGACTAAACTTTGTGAATTTGGACAGTTTGGCACTCCTAAAACTACCTATAAAATGCGCGATTGGCTGATTAGCCGACAGAGGTACTGGGGTTGCCCGATTCCGATTGCTTATGATAAGGATGGAAATGCGCATCCGATTCCAGAAGATCAGTTACCTGTGCTTATTCCTGAGGTAAAAGATTACAAGCCCGATCATACCGGCAAGTCTGCACTTGCGAAGGCTAAGGATTGGCTAAAGGTCGAGATTCCGGTGAAGGATCCAAAGACGGGCGAGACGCATATGGAAGAAATGACGCGCGAGACCGATACTTTGGATGGTTATGCTTGTTCGAGCTGGTATTTGTGGCGATATGTTTCCCCGCATGACAATGAGGCGGCTTGGGATCCGGAAGCGATTTCTTATTGGGCGCCAACTGACGTATACGTAGGAGCAGATCATGCCGTAGCGCATCTTCTATATATTAGATTTTGGTGTAAATTCTTTGCTGATCAAGGTTATTTGCCGTTTAGAGAGCCAATTAAAAAATTGATTTATCATGGTTATATCAACGCACCAGATGGCAAAAAAATGAGCAAATCGAAGGGTAACGTTATTGATCCTTTGGATGTAATTGACGAGGGCTATGGTGCAGACACTTTGCGCACTTACGAAATGTTTATCGGGCCGGTAGAATTAGATGCAGCGTGGGACCCACGCTCGGTTGGTGGCGTTTATAGGTTCTTGAACCGTTGTTATAATTTATGTTTTGGTGGCAACGAATCTTGTAAAGCCTCTTCTGAGGGGAATCCGCAGTCGCTACGAGGACTTAGTGACGAGCCCCGTGAAGACGGGCGCGAGGAACGTCCCGAAGAAGATGACCTTAAAGATTCGTCTGTCATCAGAAACAAAACAATCAAGAAAGTGACGGAAGATATCTACAAATACAACTTCAATACCGCTGTGGCGGCGTTGATGGAATATGTGAATGAGCTATATAAAGTTGGTGCGGATGAAGTGGACTTAATAGTGTTAGCGAAACTATTAAAGCCATTTGCTCCACATCTGGCAAGTGAGATGCTTGAAAAGTTGGATGTCGACGATGAGTGGCCAAAGTGGGACGACAAATACTTAGTTAGCGATACGGCAGAGGTAGTAGTACAAGTAAATGGTAAATTAAGAGGAAAACTGACGGTCGATGCAAGAGATCTTGATGATGAAGAGAATATTATCGAGATGGCACTAAATGATAAGAAAATAAAGAAATACGTCGAAGG
>JAZRRY010000032.1:0-3787 GCA_045651145.1 Candidatus Nanosyncoccus sp. | reverse complement strand
AGCAGACGCTTTAAAGGCGGCAGAAACCGATGTAAGAAATAAACGATCGGCACTGTTTTATTCATTAATAATGGAAACAATTAGTCAAATGAAAGCAGAGGATGGAAATAATACTTTAAACCAAATGATGAATTATTTAACCGATGTTAGAGAAACTGAAGTAGTGGATGTAAATTCTGGTGAAATAATAAAAGTTACAGGTTCGGCTTTAGATTCACCTAGCTTATTTGCAATCCTGTCTGGAAACAAACCGGATACCGAAAAGATTCAAAACTATTCTTCAGATAGAATCTTAAAAACCGTTGAGAACCGAGTTAATAATAATGGGAGGGAAGCGATTTTAGGAACAGTGGCTTCGTCTTCAAAATCAAAAGAACCGAGTGGCTCAATTGGAAGATTAATCCTTTCAAAAATAGAGAAAGCTTCTTCAGCAATTGTAAATTTGATTACTCCTACGGTGTCAAAATCGCTCGTAAATAATTCGTATGAAGATATTCAGGGTGTCGATGCGGGAGAGTTTTTGGCGGAAGGGGCAGTAAATACTGGTAGAATGTTAGCCCAAGCTAGCGGTGGAACCGCTGGTGATGCGGATGCGGTAACAAAATATGCTAGACTCAACTCTGAAATAGTTGCTATGGATGCTGAAGTGGATAGAGCTAACAGAAGCCCGTTTGATGTAACATCTAAAAATACTTTCCTCGGCTCAATTATATATAGGTTTGCGATTAGTAATAGTTTTAACCGAAATTCTTTAGTGATGAAATCTTCTTCAATTATGGGGGAAGGGTTAAAATCATTCGCTTCATTAATAGTGCCTGAAGTTTACGCCGATGAAAGTCAGGGTTATTTATCGAATTTTGGTGATTGTGAAACGATCGGCCTTTACGGAGCGGTAGGAACAGCTTCTTGTGCACAAATTGCAACTTTTGATACCTCAACTCTCAATAACCCGTTTGGGGATGAAGATTTTATCAACTTTGTAGAGGAAAACACTACTCTTTCTGGCGGGAAAAGATCGATTAATGAGGGATCGCTTTTGTCAGAGTTTGTACTTTTTAATAATGAGAGAGTTACTCCTTTTGGAATATTGGATGGAGGAATTCTTGATGCAGTAGGGAGCGGAAGTGGCTCAATATCGGTTTTTTCGAGTATTTTAGATATGGTTGAGTCGTTTATAGGTGCATCAGATTCGGAAAAAGAGATAGCAACAGGAGCGGCTTTTGTTAACTCAGCAGGAAATAGTAATTGGAAAAAGTACAAATATGCTCAGAGGTACGTTTCTCTAGCGAGAGCGACAGCGGCTCTTAGGCAGTATTCAAATAATTCGACAGCCTATGACAATATTCCTTTCTTTGAGGGTAGCGAAAACCCAGTGATTGCTTATCTTAACCAGCACCATAATATAGCTAATCGATAAATTTAACGCTAGTAATGATTACTTGGTTATTTTTGAAATTTTTAATAAGGCAGTGACGACGAGTGTCATCTAGTTCAGAGAATACGTCATCTAGTAAAATAATTGGTTTTTGGTGATGGATTTCGTTTAGAAGTTCTGCTTCAATAAATTTTAGAGCTAGAATAATTGATCGTGTTTCACCACGGGATGCGGTAGAATCGGCGGAATTATAATTAAACACGAATAAATAATCATCGCGGTGAATTCCAAAAATAGTATGACCAAGAAAATGATCGCGTTCGAAATTATTCTCTAGTTGGGTGAGGTAGTTTTGTTCAGTAATACTAATTGTTTCTGATTTATACTCAATCGTTATTTCATCGGTATTTTCAGCAATAGAGCGGTAAGTATTTGTGAGTTTTTGATTAATTAAATCGATGTATTTTTGACGGCATTTCATGATTTCGGTACCATATTTTGCGAGCATGATATTCCAGGAAAAGAGAGAATCTTTGGAGAGGTTTTCTTTTTTTAATAATTCATTTCGCTGTTTTAGAGCTTTATTATATTTAGAGAGATATGAAGAATATTTTTCATCTAATTCAGAGAAAAATCGATCAAAATAATCGCGTCTCCTTCCTGGTGAATGACTAATAAGATTTAAGTCTGATGGGAGGAATAAAATGACAGGGTATTTGTGTTTTTTAGGGAGTCGCTTTTGTTTTTTGTCAGCGATAAGGAAAGTTTTGGTTTTTCCGTCGTAAGTAGCGATAGTTTTTTCACCGTTTTGATACTCTAATTCGATGCGATAAAAATCAGAATTATGATTAATAATTTCTGGATCGGTTGCACGGAAACTTTTTCCTCTAGTTAAAATGTAAATAGCTTCAAGGATTGAAGTTTTGCCCCAGCCATTACTTCCTAAAATTAGAGAGGTTTTCTCATCACAGTCTAATTTATAGTTATGATGATTTCGAAAATTAGTGAGAGTGATAGTTTTGATAATCATTATGAATTTAGTGGCATTACAATATGAGTGTATTTTTTATCCTTTTTATTGCGAAGAAGAGTAGGGGAAACACGATTTGAGAACTCAAATTCGATATCTTTACAATCTAGAGAATTGAGGGCATCAATTAAGTACCTGGAGTTGAAGTTTACTCTACCATCCTTTTCTACGGCAGTTTCAATCTTGGAGTCGTTTTCACCAAATTCATTAGCGACAGATTTTACGAGGAAGGTATCAGGGGTTTTAGCTTCACAAATAATGGAGCCACCGACAGATTTAGCAAAGAGGGCGGCAAGTTTAGTAACACGAAGTAATTCTTCACGATTAAGAGTAACCTTAACTTCGTTATCTTTAGGAATAAGTTTTTGGTAGTCTGGGTAGCTAGCATCGATAAGTTTAGAAATAATCTCAACTTCGCCAAGACGGAAACGAACAAGATCCTCATTAAAGGAGATTTCAACCTCTTCAATATCATCACTAATAGAACGAAGAACCTCTTGGAGAGAACTAGATGGCACAATAGCTTTCACTTCACTCTCAACTTTATCAATGAGGATTTTTTCAGCGAGACGATAACCATCGGTAGCGGCGATTGCAAGTTGATTATTATAAGTATTAAAGTATACACCTGTAAGAGCAGGGCGAGTTAAATCATTAGAACTTGCGATAATTACTTGGGCGACGCTGTTTTTAAATTCCTCGATACCGATTTTATAAATAACAGCCTTTTTTTCGTTAATTTCAGGGAGTTCAGGAAAATCATCGGCGAGAGTTCCATTAATAACGGAAGAATACTTACCGGCTTTGATTTCTACTTTAGTGTCTTTGCTTGTGATTTCAATGTTTTCGCCTTTAGGTAAATTAGAGACAAATTCAGCAAGTAGTTTAGCGGGAACAGTTACTACACCATCTTCAGAACTTGATACTGGAAGAAAATCCATAATAGCCATATCTAAATTAGTAGTAATAAGTGAGACTTTTTTCTTATCTACTTTTATAAGGACGTTATTGAGAATCGGTAGAGTTACTTTACCAATTGCTACGCGACTAACATTATTCAAGGCTTTACTTAATTTTTCTTGTGTAACTTTTATTTTCATTTTTGATTCCTTTCTATTAAATTATTAATTGTTGTTATAGTAGGGTCGGTGGAATAGTGGAAAAGATTGATAGAGTACAGAGGTGGGGTGATGGTGGGTAAGTTGGTGGAAAATGGAGGAAAAGTTAGTGGAAAGTGGATTTTATACACATAATTTTGTGGGCGGATGAAATTTACACAGAAAATTGCACGAGTTTTACGGGTAGATTTGCACGGGGTTTTACACAGGTTTTCCAGGATTTTGGTGAGTTTAGCCATAGATTTTCTCCTTGATTTCTTCGAT
>JAZRRY010000031.1:0-4233 GCA_045651145.1 Candidatus Nanosyncoccus sp. | reverse complement strand
AGGGTAATATTCTAGATTTAGTCTTTCAAGAAGAAAAATACGGACCCCTAAAAACCGACGAAAACCGCCGCACCAATATTTTAGCTTTTGGTACTAGTGGCTACAACATGGATGGTGAAGAAGGCAACGGTACTCACGATGGCGCCCAACTTACTGATTCTATTATGGTAATCAGTTTAAACCAAGAAACTGGTGATTTTGCTATGCTTTCCCTTCCTCGCGATCTTAAAGCTTCACCTACTTGCACTGCTACTGGCAAGATTAACGAAGTCTACTGGTGTAATAATATGGACAACGATAACGAACAAGCCGGCGCCGAAGCCCTTATGGAGGAAGTCGGTAGTATCCTTGGTATCGATTTCCAGTACTACGCTCACCTTAACTGGGGTTCCCTCGTACAAATCGTAAATACCCTGGGTGGCATCAATGTTACCTTAGACGAAGATATCGCCGACTATGGTTGGACTAATGCCATCTTTGAGGCCGGCAAAGAATACACTATCGACGGCGAACAAGCTCTCGGTCTTGCCCGTGCTCGCCATGGTACCGCCTCTGGTGATTTTACTCGCGGCGCCTCTCAACAAAAAATCCTTATCGGTATCAAAGATAAAATTTTTGAACAAGGCCTCGCCATTACCGATATAATTAATTTAGCCAGCACTCTTGGCGACAACTTGCGCACTAACTTCTCTCTCGATGAAATGAGAACCCTCGCTCACCTAACCTCAGAATTTGATTTTAATTCCAGCCGCCAAGTTTCACTTATCGAACCCGAAATGCTCGTAACCACCGATTCAATAAATGGAATTTCCTACGTATTACCAGTTGGCGGCGCTAATTATTATACTAAAATCCAAAACCATGTCGCCAAAATGTTCAGTAATGACCCGCGAGATTATGAAGATTATTCTATTCTAGTGCTTAACGCCACCGAAACTCCAGGCCTCGCCACATCCGAAAAGAACACCCTAGAAGAAGACGAGTACCAAAACATCTACATAGATGACGCCCCAGAAGGCGAGTACGAAGGCGACTATATAATATATACAGTCAAAGATACCGCTCCTGGCGTCAAAAAACTCCTTGAGCAAAAGTACAACACCACCGCCAAATCCCTAGAAGACCTCCCCACCAACATCAGCCAAGACTACAATTTTGTAATTATTATTAATAAAACAGAATCTGAATAAAGAAGTAGATAATACTTAAATAGTTGCATAATGAGATTTAGACCAGATTTGTTTAATATAATTATTACAATTTAACAATGAAAAAATATCCCGTCACTAGGGATATTTTTTCTTGACTTACATTGTGGTAATTACATTAAATAAGTCTTGCAACTATTTAAGTATTATCTACTTCGCTTATTCAACTTCTACCTTACTAATGATAAGCTTTCTTTCCCTTCCCTCCCCTTCCGAATGCGTCTCAATATCCGAATAATCTTGCGCTACCTTATGTACTATCCTTCTATCCGCTGCATTTAAATCTAACACCATATTTTCACCACTCTTTCGTACCTTCGCAATCCAACCTTCTGCCTTCTCTGCAATCCTATCAGCACGTTGTTTCTTATAATTAGCTACATCCACATTTACGCGCGTTACTTCCGCCTCCTTAGACACTAATGCCATCGACACAATATACTGCAGTGCCCTTAGATTATCTGCATTTCGCCCAATCAAAAGCGAGTTAAGTGACGTAGACGGTACTGATAATTGAATCACCTCGTCATCCATCGTAGAGCTTACTGCTACATTTATCCCAAAGAAACTCAGTAGATCCTCGAGATATTTTGCTGCAAATCTAATAGATTCGTCTTTATTCATTTACTTTCTCCTTTTCTTTTTAGTATCCGAGGCATGAATTCTGGTAATTTTTGTTCCTGTTTTTTTATTTTCCACCACTTCAGCTTCTTGAATATCCCTAAGTTCCTTCAGTACGGCCTTATCTGTCATGTTGTCGATTTCTTCGTCAACCCCTTTTAATATTATCCTTTGCTGTATAACAGTAATTATATTGCTAAGGAAATAATAAAACGCCAAAGCCCCGTTAAGATTAAACATAATTATAAACATCATCACCGGCATCATCATAGACATCTGCCCAGTGGTTATACTACTAATATCCGAATCATCAACCTCTTTACCTTCTTTAGCTTCTTTCAGAATATCACGGAATTTCTTTTTCTTTTCTGACTTACCTGAAGGCATTTGTTGTTTTGTTGCCCAGTATTGTACTACCGAAGCCATCACCGCGCAAAATAGTATAAATAGTGCGCTCCATGAAAACTTACCAGTCAGTACATCACTAGCCTTAACGTCTAGATTAATTACCCCAAACAACTGTGGATGAAAATCATATGCTGTTTTATTTTCATCACTTATCTCAGCATTAACTAAATCACTAAGATATGCTTCCTGCTTTTCTTCTAGAGTTTTTATTTCAGAACCTTCATAAGCTACAATATCATAAGCCCGATTCATTAAATTATCTGTGGGCAAAGGTGTCGCAATCACTCTAATCGCCGAAAAAATTGCAATAAAGATCGGAAGTTGAATTATTAGAGTTAAGATCGAAGCAAATGGTTTTACGTTATACCTCTTATACAGATCCATTGTCTGTAAAGATTCCATCTGTTTATTCCCCTTACAGTTCTTCTTGATTTTCGTAAGCTCTGGCTGTAATTTGCGCATTAACTTAGTCTGATTTAGTTGCTTCCTAGTTAGAGGCCACATACACAGTTTTACAATTAATGTAAAGATGATAATTGCGAGACCAAAATCATGTACTAGATTAAAGATTACAAATAATATATTAACAATCGGTCTTACTATTATTAAATCAATAAGATTAAACGGTCCACCAGTAATGATTGAACCAATCACAAACGCCACAAAGATAAACCAATAAATAAATTTTTTCACACTCATATCTAGAACAATTATATCACATCTTACTCTGCTCTACTAATAATCCAAGATTTTCTTCGAGCTCGCTAAATGGTATGTTGGCAATTTTTTTTGAATACACTACAAATATGTAGTCAATTTCTTTTGGCAGTTTATTCATATTTAATCTAATCGCCTCATACACCCGCCTTCGAATTCGGTTTCGACCCACTGCGGTCTTTTCAACTTTTTTAGATACTACTACACCTACCCTAGTAAAACCTCTATCATTTTTTACAAAAACTAGAGACATCCTAGGTGTCCTTACTGTCTTTCCCTTTTGGTACACATACCTCACCCCCCCTCGCGAATGAAACCGATACTTTTTACTTAGCATATTATTTATTATACATCAAAATATTTCTTTAAAAAATCTAGATTATAGACTATGAAAGAAAGATAATTATTACAGACAAAGCATTAATTAGAAACTATGCAACGAATATTTCTACCATTGTATTTATAGCTGTCGCCCGTACCTGGATAAACGCGAGAATAATTTAAATATAAAATATAAGAAGTCAGCGTAAATACTATTATCGCGCGCCGTAGATGCCCAATAACCACCCTGCTGACCACGATAATTCACCGCACCACTAATAATATATCCCGACTTAAGAAAGTTATTTGGATATTTACGGAAAGCTTCATCGGCAGTATCACCAGACGTATTTAAAGTATCATCAGAATAATAAGAAAAACCATTATTTGTTTTATCTTCATAGGCAGTCCTTACCTCATCCATAATCTTATAGCCTAAATTATAAAATTCTCGAAAAGTACTAACATCGCCAGTCACATTCATCTCACTAGTACTACCCGATGCATAGGCTTGCCCGCCACTAGGTAAATGCCAACCAGCTGGACAAAGTGAAGTTGTAGCAGAAGTTTGATTTTCCGAAGGGTTAGGTTTTAAATCCGCAACAACCGCATTCCAGGTATAATAATTACCGTAGCTATAGATATTTTGAGTATTAGTAGTATTGCTTGCTCTAGATACAGTATTCTGATTATTATAACGCGGAAATCTACTTCCGGGACTATCATCCGTACCAATATTTATACTCGCGTCCCCACTCTGCGCACCACTATAATATAAGCTATTTGCCGTAGTAAGATTATTTACCCAAGCAGATTCTGAATTTGCCAGGCCAGAAAAGTTACCATATGTATCATTAGTATATCCTATAGCATAAATAGAAAAGCCTTCATTATCATTACAATAGGCTTTAAGTGTAGTAGTACCAATATCATCCTGATATATACCATTATCTATATT
>JAZRRY010000030.1:0-1810 GCA_045651145.1 Candidatus Nanosyncoccus sp. | reverse complement strand
TCTTGGGGGCAACAAGTATTGTAAAGCGACAGTAAGGCGTAAAATCTAAGACACAAAAAGCCCCTCATAAGAGGGGATTTTTGTAGGGTTTTATCTTGAATTTTTGCGCGTCTCGTGATATAATTATATGAATATTAACATAAAAGGGAAATAATATGAGTCGTATCGGAAAACAACCCATCGAGATTCCGGCGGGAGTGACAATTACGGTCGGCGAGAGTGAAATTACTGTCGCGGGCCCAAAGGGTCAGCTCATCGTTCCAGTGCAACCAAAGACTAAGGTCAGTGTTGATGGTGCAGTGGCTACGGTTACCCGTGAGGATGACGAACCAAAATCCCGTGCTTGGCATGGTCTGCAACGTGCATTGTTAAACAATGCGGTACAAGGAGTAACTAAAGGTTACGAAAAGAAACTAGAAATTAATGGCGTAGGCTACCGTCTTTCTGGTGGTGGCCAGGAAATTGAAATGGCGCTTGGATTTTCGCATCCAGTAAAATATAAGGCGCCAGAAGGCGTGCAGCTTACTACTAACAAAATGGAAATCACCGTTTCGGGTATCGACAAACAAAAAGTTGGGCAAGTAGCAGCTGAAATTCGTAGTCTTAAGAAGCCTGAGCCATATAAAGGTAAAGGTATCAAGTATGTCGACGAAGTAATTCTTCGTAAGGCAGGAAAGGCTGGTAAGAAATAATGAATAAGATTTTTAGAGCAAAAAGAACTCGCGCCAAGATCAATGGTACTGCAGAGAGACCACGTCTTTCGGTGCATTTTTCAAATCAACATATCACTGCACAGATTGTAGACGATGAAAAGAAGATAACCTTGGCGTATGCTACTACGGTAGGTGCTAAAACTTCTGGCACAATGACCGAAAAGGCTAGCAAAATTGGCGAAGAGATTGCAAAGAAAGCTAAAGCCAAAAAGGTTAAGAAAGTAGTTTTTGATCGTGGTTCTAAATTATATGCCGGGCGTATGTCGGCGCTTGCTGATGCTGCCCGTAAAGAAGGATTGGAGTTTTAATTATGCCAGAAAATGAGAAAAAAGCCCCAAGAGTAATTAATAAATCTGGTACGCTTAAGATGGACGACAAAACTGCCGCTACCAAGCAGACCCGTGATATTGCAGGTCGCAAGATGGATAGGCGAAATCGTCGTAATCGTGTGCGTGTAGATGCTGGGCCAAAGGAATTTGATACTATTACCATTTCAGTAGATCGCGTATCTCGTACAGTTGCTGGTGGACGTAGAATGCGTTTTAAGGCGCTCGTCGCTATCGGTAATCATAAGAACAAGATTGGCGTTGGTGTAGCTAAGGGCAATGATGTAACGACCGCTGTAGCTAAAGCTACATCCAAGGCCAAGAAAGCCATGATTGAATTTAATATGAATGGTGAGACTATCTGTCATGAAACTCGTACGAAAGTCACTGGCGCTGACGTCTTAATGAAGCCAGCAGCTCCAGGTACCGGTATTATCGCTGGTGGTACCGTGCGCGCTATTATGGGGCTAACGGGTGTAAAGAATTTGATTTCTAAATCGCTTGGTTCTACTAATAAAGTTAATATTGCTTACGCTGTGATTGATGGTCTAAAGAGCCAAGTCCCTCGTTCGGAGTGGAATATCACAAAGATGAATGAGACAAAGAAGGGAGTAGCTAAGAAATCTACAGCTAAAAAGGCTACAACCGAGAAGGCTACGACTAAGAAGTCCACTACCAAGAAGGAGGACAAGTAATGAAATATAATGAATTAGTAGTAGAAAAGAATACTCGCCCTAATCGCAAAGGTCGTGGGATTGCGGCAGGACAAGG
>JAZRRY010000029.1:0-11553 GCA_045651145.1 Candidatus Nanosyncoccus sp. | reverse complement strand
CTCTAGCTCCATTGAATCTAAGAGTTGGGATTTCATTTCGCGCTTAGAAACTGTTCCAGTTAGTTCCATCATTCGATCTGCGATAGTTGATTTGCCGTGATCAATATGTGCAATAATGCAAAAATTCCGAATTTTCTCCATATCTTTATATTATACAATAATTTTTACAATAATCTAGCTTTAGTATCGAGAATATTTGATGATGATTTTGGCGAAGTAGATTATTGCAATACCACCAGTTATTACTGCTAGAGTTACGATGATGTTGTTTATGGGTGACTCTTTATCGGTTATTGGTTGAGTGTTCTTGTTTTGTCTTGTTGCTGATTTGTTTGTTGCGATTTGGTTTTCGGTTGTAGATGTATTTTGGGATTCTGTGTTAAATGCAATGATTTCGTCGTCTCCTTTACTGGTTGCAACTATTTCACTTGGTAATGCTTCTGATTCAGTGGTAGAGGTAGTTTTTTCTGATTTGGCAGTATTAGTGGTGGTGGTTGTAGTTTTTGTTGTTGCGTTGGGCTTTTGGGTTGCTTGAGTATTAGTATTGGTTGTTGACTTGGATTTAGTTTCGGCCTTAACTTCTGCTTCTGTTCTCTTTTTGGTTTCAGCTTCGGCTTCTGCTTTAGCCTTGGCTTCGGCCTCGGCTTTAGCCTTAGCTTCTGCTTCTGCTTTAGCCTTAGCTTCGGCTTTAGCCTTAGCTTCTGCTTCTGCTTTAGCCTTGGCTTCGGCCTCGGCTTTAGCCTTAGCTTCTGCTTCGGCTTTAGCCTTGGCTTCTGCTTGCTTTTTTGCTTCGGCTGCGCGATTGTTAGCGTCGGTTTTTGAATTGTAGTTGGTTATTTTATAGACAGAGTAGTGTTTATAATCTGGGTTACCATTAAACATCACATATGGGGTACCATCGGATGCAAAATCCATACCTTCAAGTTCTCCATATCCTGGTTGAATATAAAAGGCGTTTAAATAGTTACCGTTTAAATCAAATTGATAGATGGCATTTGCGCCGTTACCGATGTTTGAATAACAGAAGCTTTTTTTACTTTGGTCGCTAAGAGAGTCGCATGCTGCCCAACCGATTCTATATATATAGCCATTAGAGAAAGCAACGTCTTGGTTGATTAGGCCATGTCCTGCATCGAACGACTTGATGAGTTCGAAATTATTATTAAGAATTCTACCAGAAGTTTTGCTGCTGCCGAGTGTTTGAATATACCAGTCATCTTTAGCGTCATAGGCAATACCGGTGGCGGATGGGCCTTGGGTTATTTTGCCAACGAAGTTACCATTATCTGCGTTAAAAAGATATTTTGTAGTACCATTAACTACTACGATTTGATTCTTTCTACTATTCCATGCTACTCCATTTCCATGGCCAATGTTATACTTTGTTTTCCAGGCAAATTTTGAACTTGGGTTTTTATAATTTGCTACAATCCAGCCAGCATTTTCGTTTTTGGAGTGCGCCTGTACCACAACAAAATACTTGTCGGTGACTGCGAAGCTTTGCGTGGAGTTGATTGAATCGTCAATTTCTGCCCCAGTATAAACGTGAGATAGCGCTAGTCGAGTCATTTTGGACGCTGGAATACTTGCCAAGTTGTTATTCGAAGAGGCTGCCGTTAATTGATTGTTTAGTATAGGTAATAAGTTAGAGAGCAATAGACCAAAAATAAACAAGAAACTTAGTATGATTTTTTTAACTTTCACAATAGTAACTTTCCTCTTATTATAATAAAAAAAGTGGTAAATCCTCACTTTGTATTATTATATCATACTAATGCTAAAAAATCAATAGTTATAATATATTATCAAAAAAATACTCCTGCATGATAGGAGTATTTTTTTGATTGACTCTTTAATCTAAACCTTTCATGGTGAGGGATAGTTTGCCGTGGTCGATGGCAATTAGGCGAACTCTTACTCTGTCGCCAACGTGGAGCACTTCTTCGACTTTCTTTAGCCTTTTATCGCTAATTTGGGAAATGTGAAGCATCCCATCAACCCCTGGCAAAATATTCACAAAGGCTCCGAAATCTTTGATTGAAACTACTGTACCTTCGTAGATTTTCCCAACTTCTGGCTCTTCGGTTAATGACTTAACCCATTCCAAAGCTTTTGCGATCTTTTCCGGGTCTTTCCCTGAAATTGTGACTAGTCCATTATCTTCGATATCTACTTCTGCGCCAGTTTCGGTAGTGATTTTATTAATCATCTCGCCACCTTTGCCGATTACGGCACCAATCTTGTCTGGATTAATCATGATTTTCTCGATTTGTGGCGCATACTTCGAAATCTTCTTTCTGGGCTCTGAAATAACCTCTAGAATATGGTTCAAAATAAACATTCTACCTGCATGGCTTTGCTTTAGGGCTTTTTCCATGATTTCTACTGGTAAACCATGTACTTTCATATCCATTTGAAGAGCTGTTACGCCTTCGGTGGTGCCAGTTACTTTGAAGTCCATATCACCAGCAAAATCCTCTGCGTCCATTAGATCTGTCAAGACGTAGGCTTTATCAATATCTGATACTTCAATAGGCTGACCCTTTGGCACATCTACTATTAACCCCATGGCTACGCCAGATACTGGTCGCTTCAAAGGTACACCAGCATCCATCAAAGCCATACAGCTCGAACAAGTTGCTGCCATGGAAGTAGAACCGTTCTGTGACATAATCTCTGTCACTGAGCGGATTGCATAAGGGAAATCTTCCTCGCTAGGCAATACTGGGATCAGCGCTCTCTCGGCCAAATAACCGTGTCCGATTTCACGCCTACCAGGAGAACCCATTCTACCTGGCTCACCAACCGTGTAGGACGGAGCATTGTAGTGGTGCATATAGCGTCTCTTTCCGTCGGTTACTTCCATTGTGTCTACTTCTTGAGAATAGCTTAGTGGTGCCAAGGTAACGATATTCATCGCCTGTGTTACGCCCCTAGTAAATAGAGAGGAACCGTGTGTGCGCGGCAAAATCCCAACCTGAGAGCTAAGAGGCCTCACTTCGTCCAGCTTACGGCCATCTGGGCGCTCGCCCTCTTCAACGATTCCACGTCGTACCTCTTTAAATACTGCCAATTCAAAAGCTTGATCATAGACATCACGTAGGTTTTCGTCGTACCATTCTACTTTCTCGTTGTCGGTTTCGCCTTGACCTTTAGAAAGTGCAAATTCGTCGTGCATGGCGTATTTGAGATCATCTAGCATTTGGGCACGCTCCATCACATTGCCACGTACCTTAGAGCCAAATTTGCCATTAGTCCAATCCTCAACTTCTTTCAGTATCTCTTCATCTGGTAATACTAACTCATATTCTTGGTCTGGTGCTGCTACCTGCTTTGAGAGCTCTCTTTGCAAGTCTAATACTGGCTGCACTTCCTTTACGGCCCAGTGCATCGCTTCGATAATCATCTCTTCCGGCACTTCTTTCATGCCAGCTTCTACCATCATGATCTTGCCATCTTTACAAGCTACTACTAGATCCATTGGCGAGGCTTCTCTTTCTTCTGGACTTAAGAATCCCTTGAACTCACCGCCAATTCTACCAATACGTATCCCTGCAACTGGCCCATCGAAAGGCACCCCTGCATTCATAAGTGCGCTAGAAGCCGCAATCATGGCTACGCAATCTGGGCGAAAGTTTGGATCCATTGAAAGAACTGTACAAACAACCTGCACTTCTTGACGATACCCCTTGGGAAACAGTGGGCGAATCGGGCGGTCAATTAGGCGTCCTACGAGCACTGCTTCATCTGATGGCTTACCTTCCCTTTTTATGAATCTTGAACCGCTAATTTTGCCTGCGGCATACCACTTTTCTTCATAATCGATAGAAAGCGGGAAAAAATCTTGAACTACGGGCTTAGTACCTACGACCACTGATCCTAGGACTACGGTATCGCCGTACGTTACTAGCACTGAAGAGGTAGAACGAAAACCTACTCTGTTAACTTCTAGGGTTAGCTCGCGCCCTAGCCACTTAGTAGACAGTTTGACTGTCTTTTTGCCGTTAGGGTTTATTATTTCCATGAAAAAATCCTTTCTTGGGAAAACTTCAGGTATCGTGTCTGAAGCGAAGCAACGTATTTTCTGGGCCGCGTCCAGCCGGCCCATCGCCATGGGCGGCTGGTGCTAACTCTCACGCCACCGCGCTCCGAAATGCCCCGAAAATAGCTACTGCGCTTCAGTGCGCAATATCTGCCGTCTTCCCAAATATTAATTTACTGGGTAATATTATATCAGTGATTGACAAAAATAGCAATCCGTGATATAATAAAATGGTCATATAAGTCCAAATCGAAAGGACAAAAATGAGCTCTTTAATGGACACTGTCGTATCAGATTTGGAGTTTGAGTGTTTTCTCCAGAGGGGCGTTGGTGCTGTTACTGGCAATATTATCGTTAGGGGTATTAGAATCCCTAGGGGCTCAGGTAGTGCCGAAGTTCACGATCCACTTGTTGATATTTGGTGTGTCGTGCGCAAGAAAGTTGAGCGTAAGTGGCAGGTAAGTGTTGTTGGTTGTCCAGTATATACCGACAATGGATTTGCTTGTGCCTTGTATGTGTCTACCGCTAATGTCCACGAAGATAAGTTATTGAGGACGATTAAGCAGTTCGAGGAACACTTCGGTGATATTGTCGAACTTTTCATGTTAACGCTCGATGAGTGGATTATTGATGAAAAGTATGGCTACCTACGTTATCTTGATTACGTGATGACTAGTGGCGAAGCCTTCGATGTCAAAATTGGTAGAATCATAATAGATGGATTTTTACGACGCATTGGGCTGAAATCACCTGATGTCCGTCACGATCGCAGGCTTAAGCGCCGGATTCGTTTGGCGCGTCATCGCGCGAAGTAGTGTCCGCTAAAAAGACCCGCTCTTCGGAGCGGGTCTTTCTCTTTCTGCTATTTTCTGAGTCCGAGTTTACTGATGGTTTTCTTGTATAGCGCAAAATCGGTATCTTTTAGGTATTTGAGCAAGCGTTTGCGTTTGCCTACCATTTGATTTAACCCTCTTTTGGCCATAAAGTCATGTTTGTTCTGCTTGACGTGCTCCGTGACCTCTTTGATCCGTTCTGTCAAGATTGAAACTTGAACTTCAGGAGAACCAACATCCGCTTTACTTCGAGCGACCTTGGCAATAGCCTTATCTTTATTCTCTTTTGTTATCATAAAGGCATTATATCATACTTCCCCCTTGGGGTCAACGTCTAAGGAAGTGTGAACTAGGCTATCTAAATCTGCCGCATCTTTTATATTGTACTCACCTACTTTTATCCTTCTAAGAGCTATTAGATATGCTCCAGTTCCTAATTCTACGCCAATATCCTCTGCAAGAGTCCTAATATACGTCCCAGATGAGACAAAGCACCTGATTTTAACCTCTGGCCACTCGTATCGTAAAATCTCAATCTTATAGATCTCAATCTCACGACTCGGCACCTCAAATTCTTGCCCCTTTCTTGCTAATTTATAGGCTCTTTCCCCGTTAATCTTGATTGCCGAATACCTAGGTGGCGTTTGCTTGATTTTACCTACGAAGCTTTGCACGACGGGTCTAATTTTTTCTAATTCTAAAGGCTTCGAAGGCGGACTGGTCGAGTAGGGCTCAATTTCCCCCTCGGGGTCTCCTGTTGACGAAACATACCCCAGCTTCATGGTAGCTTCATAAACTTTATCAAGTTTTAGAAATTCGGAAGATTTTTTCGTCATCTTGCCAGACAGCAAAATTAGAAGCCCCGTAGCAAAAGGATCTAGCGTACCAGTGTGTCCCACCTTTATTTTATGCCCAAACTGAGCCTTCAATGCTCCTCTCACCTTGGCTACCACGCCAAATGATGAAATACCCGCTGGCTTATCCACTAAAATAATCCTATCCTTAGTGTCACTCTTGTCTTCCATGCGCCTATTATAACATGTGATATAATCGTATTATGTTAGTGTATAACTCTCGACTTATCGGTACCGCTGTTCTTAGTGTTCAGGCTGGTGGCCCCATCGGGCGGGTTAGATCCCCGATTGTCGACCCAGATACCCTAAAGATCATTGCCTTTAGATTAGAAGGCCCAGCCATAGATCTTCGTCAGGCTATTCTCGATGTCCGTTCTATCCGTGAATATTCTAAATATGGCATTGTCATTGATTCGGGTGACGAGCTAGTAGCTGATGACGATGTGATTAAAATTGCTAAAGTTATCAATCTTAGTTTTAACCTTGGCGGCCTCAAGGTCGAGACTAAAAAAGGCTCAAACCTAGGCAAAATTATTGACTACACCTTAAGTCCTGAAGATTTTGCTGTACAGCAGCTCATTGTTAAACGCCCCGCCATCAAAAGTTTTATCGACCCAGAGCTTACGATTCCTCGTCAAGAGATAGCTGAAGTCACGGACTATAAAGTAATCGTCAAAAATGAAGAGAAAGTCATCAAGAAAAAGGCCACAAAAGAAGAATTCATTCCTAATTTTGTGAACCCATTTCGCGAACAAGGCTTTGTGCCAGCTGATAGTCAAAACCTTGCCGGCAAAGATAAGCAATAAGCTTCTCGTCATCATATCTAGCACGTTTTTTAGCTATGATTTTAAGAATCTCTTCTTCGTCACTCCTTTTGTCTAGTACTTGCTCAATAATACTGCTAGAAACCCCTTTCTTGGCTAGCTCCATTTTAAGTCGCTTGCGCGAAATGCCTTTTTTCACAAAACGGTTTTCGACGTAATACTCTGCAAATTTCCGATCATCTAAATAACCTTTTGAAATTAACCTATCGATAATTGTCTCAGAAAGCTTAAAATGTTCTTCTCGGACTCGCTCGTTCGCGCCCGTCGTTACGGGGCTTACTCGCTCATTCCGCCCCCCGTTGGTCGCGTATGGTCGTCCAAGAACATTTTTAAGCTTTCTGTATAAATATTCCCTAGTTTCTTTAATGGAGCGGGGGCGGGTGAGGGCCCATTCTAAAGTGCGCTGGTAGAGTTTGCCAAAATCCGAAGCGGTTTTATATTCGGCTAGTTTCTCTGGCGTGATTTCCTGGCCGATTTTAATTTTATAATCTACTATCTGCGATACGTCTAAAGAAAACGAAAACTTATTGTTTACAAAAACATTTATCCTGTTTGGATTCCTAACACCTTGCTTAAGGCTAGTAATCTTCAATCCGTCAAAACTCTTCTTAATTATTTGCTCATTGTTTCTAGGTGGAGTCTTTATAGTATCATCGGATTCAAGTTTTATTATCTCCATCTATTTATTCTTCAGTCTTAGCTTTTTCTCGGACCTTTTCTTCGATTTCGTTCATGAGCTCCGGCTTCTCGCGGAAGAGCTTTTTGACGGCTTCGCGCCCTTGACCCAAAGTCTCACCATTGTACTTGATAAAGGCGCCAGATTTTTCTAGAATTCCATATTGGACACCAAGATCTAATACGTCGCCAGGTTTCGAAATACCTTCGTTATACATAATATCAAACTCTGCCGTGCGGAAAGGCGCCGCAATCTTGTTCTTGACGATTTTTACTTTGGTGCGATTTCCTGAGATATTATCACCGTCCTTAATTTGGCCGATTCTGCGGATATCTACGCGTACCGAAGCGTAGAATTTGAGCGCATTACCGCCAGTAGTAGTCTCGGGATTACCAAACATCACACCGATCTTCATTCTGATTTGGTTAATGAATATTACTGTGGCTTTAGACTTTGAAATAATACCGGTTAATTTGCGCATCGCCTGACTCATTAATCTCGCCTGAAGGCCCATCTGCGCATCGCCCATGTCGCCATCGATCTCTGCCTGAGGCACCAAAGCCGCTACTGAGTCTACTACGATTAAATCTACAGCATTAGAACGTACTAATGTCTCGCAAATCTCAAGCGCTTGTTCGCCGTTATCCGGTTGGCTAATTAGTAAATTAGCGGTATCCACGCCAATTTTCTTGGCGTAAGCTGGATCCAGGGCGTGCTCAGCATCGATAAACGCTGCTTGGCCACCTTGTTTTTGAATTTCTGCAATCGCATGTAAAGCCAAAGTTGTCTTACCAGAAGATTCTGGGCCGTAAATTTCTATAATTCTTCCCTTTGGCCAACCGCCACCTAGAGCTAAATCAAGCGAAAGAGATCCTGAAGGAAGTAATGCTACATCCATCTTGGGCGTGTCTCCCAACTTCATGATTGAGCCATCGCCAAATTGTTTCGTGATTTGAGCTATTGCGAGTTTCAAAGCCTCGCTTTTTCCATCATTAGAGTTTTTCTTTTCTGCCACCGCATCCTTTTTTCCCATAATAGTATTACCTTTCCTCTACTTATTATAATATATGTACTAAAATAGAAATAGAGTTGATTTTTACACTTGTGTATGGTAGAATCAATTCGAGTTTTGTAATTACTTCTGCTTCTTAGCAGGAGTAATTTTTAGTCTAATAGTAACTTTCATGTTTTCTACCTCAACTTCCATAACTCTCCTTTTTCCTAACCACGTTTTTAAAACTCACCAACCCTATTTCTGTAGCTTTGTGTAGCATAGGCTCAAAATAATTGCAACCTCGAGAATGAGGTTGCGCTTATTTTTGTCTAGATGATTAAAAGTGATTACGGATGCAAGTTTATTTATCCCAGTCAAAACCTTCGCCGTAGTGTCCATATTTAGCAGTTTCTTCATAGATCGGACGCTTTAAATCCAAGTACTTGATAATGCCTCGTGGGGTCAAATCATACCCTTCAATTTCTTCCGGCTTTCCGTCAATGATAACGGTTTTTTCTAGTGGCTCAGGATAACCAATAGCGTAAGCTAATCTTACTAAGACATCTTTCGCATTGCGCTTTCTCAAATAATCTACCGCGATTCTTCTCGCCATATATGCTGCAGAACGGTCAACCTTTGAAGGGTCTTTCCCAGAATAGCATCCACCACCAATCGCTACGCGTGGGCCATAATTATCTACAATTAGTTTGCGACCAGTTAGTCCTGTATCGGCATCAAAACCACCTTGGTTCCAGTCGCCAGCCGGATTCATGTGAAGCTCTAGTTTCCCAGTTAAGTTTTCTTTTTCAATAAACTCGCGTACTAATTTTTCTAATTCTTCTTTAGGTACATTTTGGAAGCTAGCCACGATAGAATCAATCGTATTATCTGGAGCTATCGTAATTTGAGTCTTGCCGTCGTATGGATATTTATCGTAAATATACTGATTAAGACGGCGAGACAATACTACTTCGCGCGGTAATAGCTCTTCTGTCTCATCACAAGCATAACCGATCATGATTCCCTGATCGCCTGCTCCACCCGTATCTACACCCTGCGCAATTTCCGGAGATTGTTTAACAATTTTAGTATGTACTTCAACATTATCGCCAGCAATCCGCTTAACGATAGCTGGTACATCAACATCATCGGCGGTTGAGGTGATTTCTCCTGTTACGAATACTACGCCATGCCCACCACAAGTCTCGGCTGCCACTCTGGCTTCTGGGTCCTTTGCTAGGTACGCATCTAGTATCGCATCGCTAATTTGGTCACAAAGTTTATCTGGGTGTTTTGGAGAAACGCTCTCCGCTGTTCTATAGAACATATCTTTCCTTTCTGGTCGGATTTACCACCTTACTACAGCAGGTTGGCAGGGGGTCATTGGGCCGTTCCCTCGTCCCTTCTTGATATTAATATTGTATTACGATTATATCACGAGTCTTTCAAAATGCTATTATTTTGATCTCTTGGTGCGTTTTTTCGCGGCCAACTTACGCGCTTCTTTGCGTGCGGTCTTGTCTTCTTTCTCTTGAGAATAGTTATGTGTTCCATAGATTAGGCTGGTAACGCCCACGATTATCATATAGGCACCAAAGAATCTAATAAAGGTAGTAATCTCAAAGTCACCTGCATTTAATATTACGGCACCAATCACACAGCCCGACACTCCAGCTATTATACGAATAAAACGATCGGTCGGGTCGACGGTAGACAAAAACCCATGAAAAATGTCAATGATACCAGAAACGATCGTGTAGACGGATATAATAATAACACTATTTGCTAATGAATCCTTAGCGAAAAATAGCAAACAAACTGCAGCAATCACATCTACTAAGGCATCTATAATAGAGTTAATCCAGCCGTGTTTCTTGGTAGAGCCATAAAGCGCTCCTACTGCATCAATAATACCAACTAGAAGTAGGAATACACTAATAATTGCTATTGCGTTTTCGATACTTCCCATACCGCCAAACAGCGTAAAACAGCCAAATGTTGCGGCTAGAGCTCCCCTAATCAAAAATACTAACCAATGTTTATCAATAAATTTTCGGTTCAGTTTTGCCATAAAAATCCTTATTGTTACTTATGCTTATTATAGCATACAAATTAAACATGGCGAATTTTTTTGCGCGCGGATTCCACTGCTTTAGTAATCTGATATTTTATAGGATTTAGAATCATATCGTGTGCAGGTGTATATTTTAGTTCTTCGCAGCCGAAAGAGCGTTTAAACTCCGAAACGCCGTAGAACCGATGCGATTTATCATCAGGCTCTACGATCCCCCATAGATTATATCTAATACATCCCCGCTTTCTGGCCTCTTCCATAGCTTTAAGATGTAGTAGCGGCGCCGCCGAATACTTTGTGCCGAGCATCGACGATACTCCATAATGATAGCTAGCCTCTGGCCCATAAAAAATCATAAAGTTTTGTGCTAATGTCTCGCCGTCCTTTTTTGCCGTATAAATCAATACCTCACCGCCATCTCGGAATGCCTCAAATTGTTTTGTCAAAAATGATGAAGAAAACGCGACATATTTTTGCCTTTTTGCGTGCAATTCTTCGAGTCGGCAAAACTCTTTAATAGAGGCATCGTCTGCGTCGGCAGTAATTTCTATATCGTTTTTCATGGCTTTACGAAGTTTGCGACGGAACCCTTGCGAAGCTCCAGTTAAGATCTCTTCCTCTGTTTTCTTAAGATCTAAAACCCCAGCATACTCTACAGATAAATACATCGGCGCCGGCTTTAAGCCGTATTTGGAAAGAAGTTTTAGCATTTTGTCTGACAGTGGCTCTTGTGGACGCACCCTTACAAATACGCAGTTTAGTGCCTTCCCTTGCTTATGAATATCATCGAATACAGTAGATACTATCTTGCTCTTAGTAAAATCAATCAGTGGCCCCCCAGCAATTGCGAGATAAGTGCCGCGCCGTGCTGTCTCTACTACTCCAGCATATACCCCAATAATTTTATTAGTATTATCTACTAACCCTCTTCTTACTATCTTCTTTCCTCGTGCCTTATGAAATTCGTAAAAGTCCCAAGATTGCAAAAAATTAGATTCCTTAAGTCCGGTTACAAACTGATCCCATTCTCTTTTATCTTTTATATCTATGATTTTCATAGGTGTCTCCGTTTTTTACGCGTAGTCTCTACAATTAGGTCTTTTAAGTATCCAATTTTAGAAATAACCAAGTCGTGCGCAGGGACGTATTCTATAATCTCGCCACCAAATCCAGTTTTAAAAGTAGTCACACCGGCGTAGCGGTGACTGGGTTGTCCTGGTGGCGCAATTCCCCAAAGATTAAATCTGCTGTGCCCC
>JAZRRY010000028.1:0-12806 GCA_045651145.1 Candidatus Nanosyncoccus sp. | reverse complement strand
CGAGAGTGCTAATAATAATTCTAGTTCTTGGTATAGCTATGGCATGATGTATGGTTGGTATACAGCTACTGCCGGCAATGGCACCTATGCGATGATTAGCGGTAATGTTGCTGGCGATATCTGTCCGGCTGGTTGGCGTTTGCCGACCGGTGGAACTACTGGCGAATACGTGGCACTAAATACTGCAATTAACGGTGGCTCAACTTCTACCAGTGCTGGACTTCTAGTATTCCCTGCCAACTTTATCTATTCGGGCGACTACAACTACAATAAAGCTGGTGGACGAGGCTCCTATGGTCGTTATTGGAGTGCAGCTCCAAATGGTGCCGACAATGCTTACCGCCTTGGCTACACGGCGAACGGCGTCGTGCCAGCTGGTTCCTGGAATAAGTGGGATGCTTTTGCTGTTCGTTGTATAATTAAAAATCCTAGCTCTAATTAGGAGTTAGCTAATATTCGAAAGAAAGGAGAAAATGATAATAACTGTCACAGTAAAACCTGCTTCTTCTCAAGAAAAAATTATCCAAACTGCTACCAACGCACTAACTGTCTATCTGCGCGCCAAGCCACATGACGGTGAAGCCAACAATACCCTGATTAGATTGCTAGCCAAGCATTTTAAAGTTGGTAAAACCACCATCAAAATCGTCCGTGGTCACAAATCCCGTAATAAAACTATCGAACTCTAATCTCTTCTAATAATCGGGAATGGTACAGCCTCGCGACCAGATACTCCCTCAAGCAGCCAGAAGTTTCGTTCACTATTTCCCCATCCGCAAGCCGGTGGCATACCATATTCAAGCATCTCTACAAAATCCATGTCTAGCATCTGTGCTTCTGTATCTCCAGCATCACGTGCCGCCTGCTGTTCTTTGAACCTCTCTAGCTGATCTAAAGGATCATTTAATTCTGAAAAGCCATTCCCCATCTCAGTACCAGCAATAATTGGATGAAATCTCTCGGTTACCAGCGGGTTCTCGGTAGATTTTTTGGCGAGTGGCGACAAGCTCAAAGGCTCTTCAATTACCCAATACGGGCCAGCTGAAGTTTTGCGGATCAATTTCCATACATCATCAATTAAATGTGGTGTAGTGGTATTTTCTAGTTTTCGTATAAAATCTTCGCGCTTTAGATCTTTGGTTTCCCAATTTTCAAGTAGAACCTGGACCAATTGTTCCCTATCCGGATTAAACACGTCTACGCCGAATTTTTCACGTAATAAATCGGCGTACTTATAACGTGGCCATTCGCAATCTAAATCAATTTCAAATCCACCCACATTAAATTGTAAAGTTCCCCAAGTTTCCCTAGCGACATACTTAATCATTTCTTCATAAAACTTTATTCCATCCTCGTAATTCTCGTATGCTGAATAAGCCTCAAATGCAACGTGTTCAGGTAAATGTTCATCGTCTACACCTTCGTTTCTAAAACGTGGGCCAATGTCATATACTTTTTCAAATCCGCCGCCTAATAGCCTCTTCAAAGGCAACTCGTGTGAAATTCTAAGAAAACAATCCTCATCTAAAGCATCCATGTGGGTAACAAAAGGATTTGCATCTGCACCACCTGTGGTATGCTCAAGTACCGGGATATTAATTTCAATAAACCCATGCGCATTCATGAAATCGCGCGTCGCTTGCCAGAATTTTGACCTCCTTACTAGTCGCTCTCGTACCTCAGGATTTACGTTCATATCTACATAGCGTCTCCTGTAGCGCTCTTCCTTATTTGTAAATACTTCCGGCAACGGACGAAGGGTCTTGGTTAGTAGCCTGACGGAATCCGCAAAAACGGATATTTCGCCAGTTTGAGTCTTGTCTACGATACCAGTTGCCTCAATAAAATCGCCAAGATCCAGGAGCTTAATATCCTGAATGTCTAAAGTGTCCCGGAGTATACCGTCTTTTTCGGACACGCGTCGCTGCGCTCCAGCGTCCCAAGGGGCTTTCAAGGGCGCTCGCCCGAGCTTATGGTCCTCAAAAGAGGTATGCTCCGGGACGCTGCTTGCCTTCATGAATATTTGCACCTCTCCGGAATAGTCGCGTATTTTAATGAACGCTAACTTTCCGAAGGAGCGAATCGCCACGATTCTGCCGGCCACTGTTACTTCTTGGCCTTTTTTCTCATCAAATTTATCAACTACTTCAGAAATAATACAGTTTCTTAAACTCTTCGACGGATAAGGCTCAATACCTTTTTGGCGAAGCTCATCTAATTTTCGTAATCTTTCGTTTCGATAATCATCAAGTATCATAAGATACATTATATCATAGATTACTCTATGCTAATAATCTTGACTTTCTTGCCGTTGAACTCAAAAGCTTCCCCTGCCTTACGACCGAGCAAAGCTTTGCCAATCGGTGAGGCGTCAGATATCTTACCTTCCAATGGGTTCGCCTCGGTCGGGCCAACTAAGGTATACTTGACCTTTTTGCCGCCCATACTAAGGGTAATAGTGGCACCTAACGAAGCCTTATCTTTTTTGCCACCACGGATTAACTTCGCATTCTTAAGTATGTCTTGAATCTCTAAAATACGCCCTTCGGCCATCTTTTGTTCATTGCGTGCCGAACTGTATTCTTCATTTTCGGAAAGGTCGCCAAATGCACGCGCTGTAGCAATCTTCTCGGCTATTGCCGGACGGCTCTTAATTAGCTCTGCTAATTCTGCTTCTAGTTCCTTCTTTCCTTCGGCGGTCAGACTGATTTTTTTCTTTGTCATAATAACTCCCACTTAAACGTTAAAACAGTTTACCTAAAAAACTCTTTCTAGTCAAGAGTTTTGACTAGTCTAGTGTTACCTGTTTTTCTCTCGGTAATTTCTAAGCCTCCATCAGCTAACGAACGGTCGGAGACCACTACGCGATACGGAACCCCCATTAGCTCAGCATCGGCAAATTTTTCACCAGTACGAATGTCGCGATCGTCATATAGTATTGTATCTGGATGCTCTCTATAAAGCTCCTCTGCACGCTTGGTCCCCTCTTCGCCTATACCTACTAGATAGTACTTAAAAGGCGCCACCGATTCTGGCCAAACTAGACCCTTTTCATCTGCGAATTTCTCTGCAATGACGCCCATTAGTCTAGAGATACCAATACCATAACACCCCATGTAGACATCCCTAGGATTATTATCTTGGTCAATGTATTTTAGGCCCAGCGGTTCTGAATACTTTAGCTTCAATTTAAAGATATTTCCTACTTCTGCCGCAGCAGCCTCTTCGAGCTCGCTTCTCTCAACTTTTAGGTCTTTCAAGGTTTCTTCATTTAAGACTTCTTTGTTTAATGCGACCGTACGGTCTTTATTAAAGTAAATTGTGTCCTCACCCACTGGTAAAATCGTCTGAAATTCGTGCGAATACTTCGAAAACATTCCGCCAGAAGCAAAAACTTCTAGAGTAGAATCACCCAAATTCACGCGCTCAAATATTTTTTTATAAGCCTCCTCGGCTTTGGCATAAAAATCATCCAAATCTTCTTCGCTAGTATGGAAACTATAAAGATCCTTCATTAAGAATTCGCGTCCGCGTAAAATCCCAGATTTAGCCCTAAGCTCATTTCTAAATTTAGTTTGGAATTGATAAGCATACAGAGGCAAATCCTTATAGCTTGAGATGTATGATCTCATTAAATTGGTAATTGGCTCTTCGTGAGTAGGAGCAAGGCCTAGCTCGCCACCGCTCGCTAACTCGGTCTTAAACCATACGTCTACTTCTTTATCACTAAAACGCCCCGTCTTTTCCCAAGGTTCGGGATTCTGCAATGCGGTTAGTAGTAATTCTTCGCAGCCAATTTTATTTAGTTCTTGTCTTACGATTTCCTTGATATTCTCAATCACTCTTAGGCCTAGCGGTAAGTAATCGTAAACACCAGCCATCTCTTTATGGATATAACCAGCCCTTACTAACAACGCGCCGTTACGCGCTGTTTCGTCTTTAGGGGCTTCTCTTAATGTCTTAACAAAAGTTTTAGATAATCTCATGCAAACATTATAACACAGAATGCTACACCGTTCTTGATCATATGCACCAGTATGCCAGAATAGATAGTACCAGTAGTTTCGCGTAGTCCACATAATACGACTGACATCGCAAACATATTAACTCCAACATTCCATTGTCCATGAATTAATCCAAAGACGATGGACACAGCAAAAATTGAAATAAACATAGAAGTACGATCCGAAAACTTAGCTAGTAAACAGTTTCGCAGCTTACCGTACAGCCAACCGCGAAAGATTAATTCCTCGATAATAGGCACCAAAACCACTAGCCTTAAATAAGCTATCACGGCGTCTAGAGTGGTAATATAAGAGTTTAGCCCCGTCTCTTGTATCTGATTTGTGTCAAACCATGGAAACAGGCTAAAAACCCACGTCAATATAAAAGCTAACACTAAGTAAACTATAAATCCTACCGGCGCAAGCCCGATATCGGTCCATGTCGGTAAGCCCTTTAGTCCCATTTCATTACGATCTACGCACAAAAGATAAGAAAGTTGCCCTTTTTTCTCTTCTTTCTTCTCAGTTTTCCCCCGTGTCTGCATTAGTTTGCTATCCTCACTATATCTAGGATTGTTACGATAAAGATGAGCGCAAGTAGAACAAACATAGCACGAGATACGATTTTCTCTTCCGTCTCTTTAGAGAGCTCTTTTTTGCGGATCTTGTAAATTGCAATGAGTAGCCATCTCCCTCCATCTAGTGCAGGAATTGGCAGTACATTCATACAAGCCAGTGATACAGAGATCAGTGCCGCCAAAAATGCCAAGTTTGTCGGCCCGGCAGCAGTAAAGGTCGGAAATAGCACTCCAATGATGCCTACCGGGCCAGAGATTGAGTCGCCAACGGTAGAAATTGCCTCTTGCCCGCTTTCGCGCACTTCTGCACTAAAACTAAACTGACTAGCCACTCCAGAAATCAAGTTGCCCAGCATGACACCAACCCCCTTAAATGTCTCACCTGTAAGCTGCATTGTTAACCCCGCACCCACGATTGGTGCTGACCAAGTCGAATATGTTAACGCTTGTGAAGCAGCCATCGTTACACCTAACAGATACTCGGAGTCTTTAGTATTTAACTTCACTGGGAGCTCAATCACCTCGATAGATTCATTGCAGTCACATTTCTCATCCCAGCATTCTTTTTTCTTGATACATTCCTCATCTTCACTGCGGAGTAGCTTATATATTACCTCCTCTCCTGCGTGTGCATCGTTATAGTCTGAAATGTCGCTCGAATAGCTAACATTATTGTTATCAACTGAAATAATGTAATCTCCTGACCTTAAACCGGCTTTTGCTGCCGGTGAATCCTCTGCTACCGAAGTGATCTGTACTGGCGTAGCCTCTACCCTAGAATCGTTAGCAACCGTAAACTGATTATCAAGAAACTCTGGCATGCCAGTCCAGGCTAAGACCGTAAAGATAATAAACGCAATTAGCCAGTTCATCGCTACGCCGCCAAATAAAATCTTTGTCTTGGCCCAAAAACTCGCTTTACCAAATGTCCCTTTTCGGGTATCGGAGGCAGATTCGCCATCCATCTGACAAAAACCGCCAATCGGAAGCCAATTTAAGCTGAAAATCAGGCCATCTTGGGGCTTTTTCCATTCATTGCGAGGTAAACGGCGCCAATTTTTTGTTTTAGGATCTTTGACCCAGGCAATTGCTCTAGGCGGAAAACAAATCCCAAACTCAAGTACCCTGACACCATTTCTCCTTGCCATAATAAAATGACCAAACTCGTGTGCGGTTACTAGGAACATTAGTACGATTAACCCAACAATCACTCCAATAAAAATATCCATAGCCTAATTATAGCACAAACCGCTAGTTAATTCTTATGTTTATACTTACTACTTACCAAACCTTCTGTTGCGACTATCGTATTCTTTAACGATTTCTTTCATGTCGTCTGCGTTAAGATCTGGGAAATATTTTTTAATAAACATAAATTCTGCGTACGATGCGCGCCAAAGCATAAATCCAGAGATCCTCTCTTCGCCAGAGGTGCGTACCACCATGTCTAGATCGGGAACTTCTGGATGATACAAATGTTTACGGATCGACTCGGGCGTAATTTCGCCTTCCTGGGCTGCAATTTTGGCGGCGTCGGCAATCTCGTGTTCACCCCCATAGTTAAAACATAATGACACCACGATACCAGTACAATCAGCAGTGATTTCCTGGGCTTTTTCTAATAAGCTTGCAAGCTTTGGCTTTATCCTGTCTTTCGACCCCAGAATCAATAGACGCCCATTTTTCTCTTTTAAATCCTTTGCGTAGTCTACAATCCTATCTCCAAGCAATTTCATAAGATAAGATACTTCTTTCTCGCTTCTCCCCCAGTTTTCCGTACTAAAAACATAAAATGTTATATAGGGAATCCCTGCATCAATAGCTGCATCCACAGTTTTTTCTAAAGTATTAAGGCCTTTTTTGTGTCCTTCTAAAGTTGGCAAATCTCGTTCTCTCGCCCATCGGCGATTACCATCAGCGATAATTCCTAAATGCTTAATCATATCTTCATTATCTCCTCAGATTTATCCTTAAATGCGGTATCGACCTTGTCGCTAAACTCTTTAGTCAATTCGTCGATTTCCTTCTCGGCACGCTTTTTTAAATCTTCACCCATTTCGGCTGCTATCTTGACAGCCTTACGGGCATCTTCGCGAATATTGCGAAAAGCCACCTTAGCCTCTTCTACCTTGGCGGAGGCCTGCTTTACAATTTCTTTGCGTCGCTCTTCGGTAAGAGCTGGAATCGGTACACGTATTACGCGACCGTCGTCTGCAGGGTTCAGTCCAAGAGATTGGTCGCCCCTAATTGCCTCAGAAATAGATTTTAAGTTAGTTGGGTCAAAAGGAGTAACTATTAGTAAAGTCGCATCTGCCGCAGTGATATTGGCTACTTGGTTAAGTGGCGTTAACTGCCCATACGCCTCGACCTTTACGCCGGCTAGCATATCTGGGTGGGCACGCCCCGTGCGGATCTTCTTCATTTCATTATCAAATCGCTCAACGACGCTTTCCATCTTCTTGCGATCTTCTTTTGTATCAAACATAATAGCTCCTTGCTTACTATTTTTTCATTATAACATAGTATTCATGAAACAAAAAAAGGCTCCGAAGAGCCTTCTTTCTATTTATCAGCTTTCGCTTCAATTTTATCGTTAGCACGAGCCTTCTTTTCTGCCTCTTTAGCGGCTTTTTTGGCTTTATTCTCTAGTGCTTCACGTAATTTCTTAGCCTTCTCGGCGCGTGCCTTAAATCTATCAACGCGACCTTCGGTATCGATAATCTTCTCTTCACCAGTAAAGAATGGGTGGCTAGCAGAAGAAATCTGTACCTTTACTAATGGATATTCATTACCATCTTCCCACTTGATGGTTTCTTCGCTACTGGCGGTAGATTTAGTCAAAAACGAAAAACCAGCTGCCTCGTCCGAAAAAACGACATAGCGATAATCTTTAGGATGTAATTCTTTTTTACTCATAATTCTCGCCATTATATCAGATAATTTAGAAAAAGTAAAGGAAAAGTATTTGACTGATTATTGAATTGGTTAGATCAATGGTTTGTGGGCGATTTTTAGAAAAAGGGAAGCCCCCGGGAGCGAATGCTATCGGGGGCGTAAGGTGCTGGGAGGCCTATTCGGCCTCGGAGGGGGGTCGGCGACCTACTCGGGCGGGAGTCCGAATTTGGCCCTCTTGGCCGCCATTTCGCGTTTATTGCGCTGTTGGCGTGCCCAGGCGCAGGCCGCGCACTGCGTCGAATTCTTGTCGACGCGGCACAGCTCGCAGTTGCGAGCTGTATCCCTGAATGGGATTTTATGAGTCGTCGCTGTCATTTTTTCCCCTTTCTCGCGACTACTCTCACATTGTAGCATATTTCATTAAAAAAGTCAAGCTTATTTTGAATGAGAAACCCCCGAGAATAAATGCTCTCGGGGGTTTAAGGTGCGAACTACCATTTATCTATTATGCTATAGTAGTCCCTCATCTTTGCTCGCCTTTCTTCGTATATTTCATCATTAATGAAAGGCGTGGGGTGTATCACCTCCTTTTGTTTTGCTTGTAGGCCAGCCTTCACTCCTCTAAGCTGTATGCTTAGGTTTTGTTCCCTCTCTTTTCTGTCCCAGAAGCTTTGACGCGCCTTCATTCTTTCCTGATGCCGAAAGTAATCGGCAATTTCTTTGTTTGTTGCAGGTTTACCTAACATTTTCTCACCCCCTTTTCTTGTCGTTATTATTCTAACGCCAGTGTAATTGTACCATATCTTATGAAAATAGTCAAGCTTTTCATTGAATGTTTGCTCTTTTATGTTATAATTTTCTATTATTGTACTTTTACGTAGATTGGAAGAACGATGTGTCGTTTTAAAGCTGGACTGGTGGAATACGATTACAAGGGTGAGGATGGAGTTTTTAGAAGACGAACAGCAAAATGGATTCTTGAAAATGATCGCGAGGAGCGTCAGAAGGTATGGTTGCATGGGTGCTGGTATTGGTTGCCGTTGGTAGTGATAATTTTCTGGATATGGCATAATTTTCTTCTCGTAGGTATCTTAATAATAGGTTTTGAATTCTTGAACTGGAAGAGAAGAAATGAGCTTGATCGTGAGATTAAGGAGTTGGAGCAGATTGAGTTTCTTTTTAAACTTCAGAAAGTAATGGTCTCTTATGAAATTAGCAGACGTCTTAGTTATGATATTGCCATTGACAAGCGAAAAAGCAATATGGTTGCTCGGGCTTTGGTCGAGCAATACGATACGGGCCTGGAATTAATATCTAGGCTTGAAGACATTGAACGGAACTTCAGAGTGCCACTGTCTTCGCTTCATGCGACTCTTGTTGTCGTAAGCCAGCAAATTAGACATAACATTGAATGCGCGATTGCTGTATTTGAATATGAAGGGATTTTTGATCGCCCTGGAAATTTCGTTGTTTTGGCGCCTGATAGTGTTGTGCTATCTTTGCTGGAGCAGAACAATGATATGCTCGACCGATGCGAGATGCTAGTTAAGACAAGTGTGGAGTTGTTGACTAGCCGTCATGAGTCTGATAGCAAAACGCTTGTCTTGGAGTTAGATTCTATTATAGCAAGCGTAAAATCGTCTAATCTCTTAGAGGGGGACAATTAGTTCTTTCGGATACAAAGTGCCCCGAGTGTAAACTCGGGGCCTAATTTGTTGATTACTAGTAGTATTGGATATTAATTATGAACGGCCGTGATGAAATATAATGGTTTTTACTGTCATAATGGTTGTGGAATGATATGGTTTGCTTGTTTTTTTATGAATTCGTGATATAATTAGGATGTATATTAATTAATGAAACAATTCTTGGGAGGTTTCCTGGCGGCGACGCTTAAGTTTCCCGAGAATGAAGAGGAAGGAAATCATATGGCCATAAAAGTCGATATGAAGGCTCTATTTGAGAGCGGTGCTCACTTTGGGCACAAAACCAGCCGTTGGCACCCCAAAATGGCGCCATACATTCATAGCAAGCGCAACGGTGCGCATATTATCAATCTAGAAAAGACCATCGGTGGTCTAGAGGTGGCACTACCTAAAATCACCGAGATCGCAAAGAACGGCAAGAAGGTACTCTTTGTTGGCACTAAGAAACAGATGAAAGACGTCGTTAAAGAGGCGGCCGAATCTGTTGAAATGCCCTACGTCACCGTAAGGTGGGTAGGTGGTACTCTTACTAACGTCGAGACGGTCAATCGCCAAATCAAGAAACTTAAGGATTTGGAGCGCCGTATGAATAGCGGTGAACTAGAAAATCGCTATTCTAAGCTCGAAGTTCAAAGATTCCAAGAAGAGATCGATCTCCTAAACGAGCGCTATGGTGGAATCAAAGATATGACCGAGCAGCCAGCAGCTGTTCTTGTCGTAGACGCCAACGAAGAAAAGAATGCCATCAAGGAAGCCAAGGGATTAAATATCCCAGTCTTTGCTCTCGTTGATTCAAACGTTGATCCAACTGGCATCGATTACGTAATTCCGATGAACGACGATTCTATCAAGGCTACCAAATTAGTATTAGACTATTTCGTAGAAGCGATTAAAGAAGGTAAAAAATAATTAGGAGGTATCACTATGGTAGATGTTAAAATTGCTATCGAACAAATTAAAAAACTTAAAGAGCTCTCAGGCGCTGGATTAACCGACGCTAAGCAAGCTTTAGTAGAAGCTAAGGGTGATTTTGATAAAGCCCTCGAAGCCATGCGCAAAAAAGGTTTAACCAAGGCTGAAAAACGCGGCGATCGTGAAACCCGTGAAGGTAGAGTTGAAGCCTACATCCATGATGGACGCCTAGGTGCAATCGTAGAAGTTAACTGTGAAACTTCTTTCGTGGCCAATACGGAAGAATTCAAGACTCTCGCTCATCAGATTGCAATGCAGGTTGCTTCAATGAATCCTCTTTATGTCTCAGAAAAAGACATCCCAGAAGATGTCAAAAACGCTAAGATTAAGGAGCTAGAGTCCAATTTCAAAGGTCCTGAAAACATGAAGGACCAAATCCTTGAAGGGCAAATAAAGAAAGCTTTTTCTGATAAGGTCTTAATGAATCAACCTTATATCTTAGACGACACTAAGACTGTTGAACAATTCATTAAAGAATCCATCGCGAAAACCGGCGAAAACATCACTGTCCGCCAGTTTAAGCGCATCGAACTCGGTGTTACTGAGTAAAATTTTAAAACAAAATTGGGCACCCTCGCAGTATGAGTGCCCAATTTTTGTGCAGAGTATTATCTATTAATTATTTACGTGATCCTCTTCTTCGATGAGTAATGAAGTATATACCACTAAAGCTCGAAACAAACAATATAATCAGTCCAGTTATTAGAAAGTCAGTGTTTGATATGTTTGACGGATTCGAAGTATAAAGACCAGTATTAGGCACCTCCGCTGGCACGTTAGACCCTTTAGTGTAATCTAGTTCGACCGCATATGGCGAATATAAAGATTCTCCACTTGGATCGTAAGCTGTCGCTGTGATGATGTATTTCCCCGCCGAGAAATCTTCATCTGCGAAAGGTAGTTCAATCCTAGTAGTACCACGAGGCACTGTGACGGTCCATAGTGGCTTTTCAGGGTCATCGGCAGAGTAGATATTAACTACTATGGTGTCGATATTGGGGTTATCTAAATCGTAATCCAAATTAGCATAGACTTTTTCGGTAGTCGGGTCTTGTTCCGCTGTAATAACTACGGGATAATACGAAATAGCGATAGAATCTTCATAAGGAGAGCCGTCATCGCCATCTCCGATTAATTTAATTGTGTAGTCACCATAACCATAGCTCGAAAGATCCAAAGGTATCTCGCCGTCTCCCGTTTCCTCGCTGAGATCAATTTCGGCTAATGTTACTGTATGACTCGTGCCCTCATCATCGGTGTAAGTGAGTAAAGCTGTAACTTTAGTCAGTTTTCCGTATTCATATTTAATTGTTTGATTTGGATGCGCTACTGCCGCATCATTAGTTGGTCCATCGATTTCAACCCATGGACTACCGCTTCTAACAGTTACAACAATTGTATCTGTGACGGTGCTTACCGCAGAAGCTCCCGTTGTTGGTAAGGTTGCAGCAAAAATCGTCATCAAGGCGACTGCAAACAATCCTAAAATACCAAGAACTTTTTTTGGTGTCTTTTTCATACCCTGCACTCTCTTTTATTTTTAATATTTATTTTGGTTTCGTAAATCGCACTAGATAGCTAATCTAGAACGTCGTTCTTTACGTTTCCTAATCAAGATTATAACGCATATGATTAAAAATGTCAATAGAATTATTGCCCCAATTATTGCAACTGGCGAGAATAAGAAGAAAACTTGTTCAATCGTTTCTTCCTCATTACCCGCAATTACCTTCCATGTAGCCCTATAGATGCCAAAGCTTGGAGTATCTTTCCATTCATCGTAAACTTTTAACTCTGCCTCGGGTATAATTGATACTTTGGCGCCATTCGGGTTTTCGTAAGATGAAAATCCGATAATCGGATCAACTTTTAAGGTGCCGGTTGCAATAAAATCTACGTTTCCGTTGTTTTTTACCTTAGCCGTTGCATAGATATTATCGCGCGTAACATTGGCCTCAGCAATCCCTCTCCCGAGCGTCAAATTAGAGATACCAGCTGATATTATATTTTCTCCTTCGGTAGAATGACCATATACTACAATCCCCGGGCTTGCTTCGGTTTTGATGCCGTTACCGGCCGTAACGCTGGTAAGCGTATGGGCAAAAATCACAGCATATTGACCACCACCTGGCATACTTGCTGGTGTAGTAATGCGGTATTTGACATCTAACGTTTCATCGGCTTCGATAGTGAATGTTGGCTTAGCTACATAATCACCATTAGAATCCTCAAAGGTAATCCAGCGTGATAGCTGGGTAAAATTGTTTTCGTTGCTAAACCCAAGTTTATACTGATCCTCATCACTAGAATAAACATAAGAATATGGGCTAGTATATACCTGTACTTTTATTTCGCTTTTGCCTTCATTTTTGATTTCAAAAGTATCCTCAATCACGGAATCAGGGGGTAATTGTACAACAAAATTTGCGGGTGACAAACGGATACTAGTACCAGCTACATTTTCGCTAGTATCTTCACCCTCAGCTGTAACTTGACCAACAAAAAAACCTAGACTTAAGATGGCAATTATACCAACAGCTAGGACTCCCGCTATAGTTCTTTTCATCTACCTCCTTTATTATTTACCGTGGTGAATAATTCCACTGGTGCGCGCGACTGGACTTGAACCAGCACAGCCGTAAATGTGGCCA